>JBAUUA010000830.1:0-2097 GCA_049582465.1 Bradyrhizobium sp.
CGCTCTGCTACTTCACGAACGAGCGCGACGGTGGCAGATGCAGCGCGAAGGCATCGACCTTGTCGCTGGCGCGCGGATAGATTTCGCTGACGATCGGATCGTGCCCGGGGATGATACGGTCGGGATGGCCGGCGAGCCGCTCGACGGTTTCCCAGCCCCCGCACATGTCGCCGATGTTGTAGACGATCGGAAACGGGCTGCGGCGATGCAGATTGCCGAAAAAATGCAAGGCATCCGACGCCAGCACCACCGGGCCGCGCGCGGTTTCGACCCGCACCACCTGCAGGCCGTCGGAATGGCCGCCGACCCGATGCAGCGTCACCCCCGGGGCGACTTCACCCTCGCCGGAATGGAAGGTGACGCGCTCGCTGAAGACGTGGCGGACCATCAGCGTCACATGTTCCACCGAAAACGGATGCCGCAGCGCCCCGAAGCACATGCAGCGCCCGGTGGCGTAGCTCATCTCGCGGTCCTGCAGATGAAACCGCGCATTCGGAAACAAATCGAGATTGCCCGCGTGGTCGTAATGCAGGTGGGTGACGACGACGTCCTCGATCGCCTCGGCCGCCACGCCGAAGCGTGCCAGCGCTTCGACCGGATTGAGCGTCAGCTTGCGGTTGCGCAATTGCGCTTCCGCGGCGTTGAAGCCGGTATCGACCAGGATGTCGCGGCCGTGCCCGCGGATCAGCCAGACGAAATAATCGAGGTCCTGCGCGGTGGTCTCATGCGGGTCGGGCACGAGGTAATTGAGGTGGGGGGTGCGCGGCGACATCGTGGCGTAGCGCAGCGCGTAGATTTCGTAGGCGTTTCCCATCGGTTCCACTTCTTGCTGGTTGGGTTTGCTGGTTGGGCGGGTGGCCTGACCGCAACAAGCCATCACTGTCGCAAAAGGTCAAACCCCGGCGGAGCCGTGCCGCAATGCGGGATTCGTCACACAAGGCGGTTCGAACCGTCATCGGGCGGCGTGCATTCGCGCGCGCTACTGGCCTCTCGCCGCCCGCGACCCGGGTTCGAATCCGGCACCGCCCAACACCACTACCCGAGAGGGAGCCTCCACCGTCGCCCCACCACACCGGTGGTAACAGGCGGTCCGAGCCTGATCGCGAGCGTTTCGGATTTGAAAATCCTGTTGCCGCTAGTTGACGGAATAACATCGGCTTTTGGACAGTTGACAGGGCGCGCGGGCCCGGTTTGATAATGCGGATTGCGTAGAGTAAGGTCGCCGCGGCGCGAGCTGGATCGGCGCCTTTTTTTGCTGGACCGCCGTGGCATGAGAGTTTTTTTCGCATTGCTTGTGACCTCGATTCTTTCGCTTACCCCGATCGTGCCGTCGGGTGCCGCGGATCGCGGCGACCGGATCGCGCTGGTGATCGGCAACGCGAAATATCCCGACGCCGACGCGCCGCTGAAGGAGCCGATCAACGACGCCCGCGACATCGCCGACGAGCTCAAGCGCGACGGCTTCAATGTCGAGATCGGCGAGAACCTGACCGGCGACGCAATGCGCCGCGCCTTCGATCGCCTGTACGGCCGCATCAAGCCGGGCTCGGTGGCGCTGGTCTTCTTCTCCGGCTTCGGAGTGCAGTCCAACCGCCAGAGTTTCATGATCCCGGTCGACGCCCAGATCTGGACCGAGGCCGATGTCCGGCGCGACGGCTTCGGCCTTGAGACGGTGCTGGGCGAAATCAACAGCCGCGGCGCCGGCGTCAAGATCGCCCTGATCGACGCCTCCAGGCGCAATCCGTTCGAGCGCCGCTTCCGCAGCTTTTCCGCAGGGCTCGCGCCGGTGATCGCGCCAAACGGCACGCTGGTGATGTATTCGGCGGCGCTCTCCTCCGTGGTCTCGGACAATGGCAGCGACCACAGCCTGTTCGTGCAGGAACTGCTGAAGGAAATTCGTGTTCCCGATCTGATGGCGGAAGAGACGCTCAACCGCACCCGCGTCGGCGTCACCCGCGCCTCGCGCCAGGAGCAGGTGCCGTGGATTTCCTCCTCGCTGGCCGAGGATTTTTCGTTCATTCCCGGCACCGGCGCGCATCCTTCGCCCGGTCCGGCGGTCGCGGCGCTGCCGCAAGCCACGGCGCCCCAACCCGCAGC
>JBAUUA010000831.1:0-5098 GCA_049582465.1 Bradyrhizobium sp.
CCCCCGGATATCGCTGCGCTCATCCGGGCTACGCTTGCTCAACCCATCGTGCGGCTACGCGCTGCGAGCTTTATCCGGCGGTCCGGTTCATAGCTGCCCCCGTCAGCGTCGATCCGCTTGGATCATGCGCGATGGGCATGAACGCATTGCCGGAAATATTCCTGGGCTCTCGCGCGATACGTCCCATCCCGACGGAGCTTGCGAAAGGGCGCGTCACATGACTGCCGATGTGCATGCCTCCCCGTGCCAGCGCGTACGAGCTTGGAAGAGCGAATGCGAGTGCCAGTGCGATTGTTGCAAGTTTCATGATTGTCTCCTTTGCTTTTCCAGATAGGAAACAACCGTGCCAGCGCCATTAAATTCTTCTTTAGCGCGTAGGCGGATCGGATCACCTGTTCGGATCGCGTCCGTCGCCGGAACTCATTTTCCAGGCCGCCCCTGTCCCACCGTCTGCGACCCAACGTTCGTAACCGGCCCCCGGGATTTACCGTCCTCCTTGCGGACGTCGTTCGACATTTCCAGACAGGTCAGGAGATCGACGTAACTCGCAAAACCGCCGATGGTCGATTCGACGATGCAGGTGTTCTTGTCGGCCGGCGCAAACTGCGACCACTCGCCTTCGAGCTTTTGACGCGCATCGGTTTCATCCTTCGAGCAGCGATCGACGACCTCGGACGTTTCGCCTTCAAAGCGACACTCGCTCGTAATGCTGAACGACGGCACCGTGTCGGCAACGGCGACAGGCGCAAGCATTCCCATCAATGCGATCGGTAGATGAAGAAACATGTCAACCTCCTTGCCGCGATGATGCGTCCGGCTCCTTGATCCCTGCGGCGACCTCAACATTGTCACCCGTAACGCCACACGCGCCGCCGCTCCATTCAACGCTAGTTTCGTTCCGCACATACATTGGTGCTACAACATGTGAACGCACGTCACCGCTCACCCGTTTGTCCACTGCGAACTGGCGTTATCAAGCCAGCGCTCGGTGTCTCCGTTGCTCCAGCCGGGCACGGCGAAGCGCGGGGCGGCTTCGCCCTGGTGGGGAGCGATAACAGGCTGGCGCGCGCGCAGGTGTGACCGCCGGTGTGCCGTTGCGGCGTTGGCGGAAGCACCCGAGATGACGAGCAGGCTCAGGGCGGAGAGAGAGGCCAGAACATGACGCATTGCGTTTTCTCCGATCGATCTGCCACCATTTGGAGGTGGGGCCGATCGCACGCCGTCCCAAGCAGCAGTGGCCTCGCCGTCGGTCGGATTGAAAAAATCACGCCGCCGACGCGTGCCCGGATGCCGTGACGTGGTGATTTCCGCTTTGCTCACAAAGCGGCCAGGATCGTGCGGCGGCGCAACGTGTCGCCAAGGGCGACAGGCAGCCCATGTTGGCGATCTCGTCAATTCCAGAGTGCACGCTCTAAATTTGCGATTCCGTTTTCGATTATGCTTTCGATTCCAGGCTGCTTTGCCCCAGGCGCGGCTCCGTCCCGGCCAGCAGCCGCTGAATGTTGGCACGATGGCGCACGATCACGTAAATGGAGCCTGCAATCACCAGCAACCGATAGGGCAACGGTTGCTCGAGGCCGCAGACGAGGGCGATCGCGGTCAACGCCGCCAGCATCGAACTCAGGGAAACAATCCGAAAAATCGCCAGCGCAACGCCAAATACCGCCGCAGCACCTAAACCTACCGGCCAGGACATCGCCAGCAACACGCCAAGCCCGGTCGCCGCGGATTTGCCGCCTGTAAAGTTCAACCAGATCGAACGGCCGTGCCCCAACAACACGGCAAGTCCGGCCAGGCAAACAGCCCAGGGCACCCAGGTCTGCAGATCAAGCGCCGTCGGTGGCGTGACGGACGACAAGGTATAGAACCAGGGATAAAACCAGCGGGCAAAGACGATCGCCCCTGCGCCTTTCAGCACGTCCACCAGGAGCACCACCAACGCTGGCCATTTCCCCAGGGTTCGCAATACGTTCGTTGCCCCAGTGGATTTGGAGCCATGCTCCCGGATATCAATGCCGTTGAGCAGTTTCCCCGCCAGATAGCCCGTGGGCGTAGAACCGAAGAGATAAGCGATCGCCAATCCAGCCACACTCGCCATCCAGAAAACCATGGGACTCCCCTCGACGCTCTGATTTCAGGCGACCATCTTTCACCGGGTTATCATGCCCCGCTGGCCTCCAAGGGTATATCAAGCTGGACGGTTACGCCTCTTGGTGTGTTGGCGGCCACTGCAATGCGTCCGTCGAGTTGAGCGAGCAGGCTCTTGATCACCTTGAAGCCCAGGCTCGCCCGTGGCTGGTCGATATCGAAATCCCCGGGAAGACCGATGCCATGATCCGACACCTCCACATGCAAGTCGGTCCCGCGCCTTTCGCCGGATACAAGAATTTCGCCTGACGCATCGGGATAGGCATGCTTGGCGGAATTCGTCACGAGTTCGTTGATCAGAAGGCCGAGCGGAATCGCCTTGTCGGCCGAAATCATCAGATGATCGACGGTGCAGCTTATTTTGTGCGAAACCGTCTCCTGCAGCTTCCTGCAAAGCTCGCCCGCGAAGTCGGCGATGTCGACGAACCCGATCTTGGTGCTGCGCCATAAATGGTCGTGGACCTGGGCAATCGTGGTGATACGTGAAGCGGCGTCCTTGAGGGCGTTCCGGACTTCCTCCGACGGCGCGCTGCGGCTCTGCACGCGGAGCAGCCCCACGACCGACGCGAGGCTGTTCTTGACGCGGTGGCTCATCTCTCGCGTCAGCATGGCCTGGTGGTCGAGGGCTTCCCGGAGATCGGCGTCGGCATGCTGGCGCTCGATGGCGATGCCAAGCAACCCGGCGAAGCCGGCAAGGAAGTCCGCATCCGCAACGTCGAATTGGCCGGGCTCAGGGCTATCGACTTCGAGGACGCCGAACGGCAGATGGCCTTCGCCGCCTCGCGCGATCAGAACATTGATGGCGCGCCTGATCCCGTGATCCGACAGCAGCTTTGGCGTTCGAAATCGCGTTTCCTCCTGGAGGTGATTGGAAATGACCATTTTCCCGGTTTGGAAAGCATAGCCGGCTGGGGATTCGAGGTCGACGCCCAGCGCCACCTGGCCGATCGTCCCTGATGCCCAGCCGATGCCGGCACGCACCAGCAGCCGTTTGTCGTCGGGCATATACTCCAGGACTTTGGCGAACCGAGTTTCGAGGCCTTGGGCGCAGAGCTCGGTGGCACGCTGCAGGATTTGCCCGATGTCGCGGGTCTGCAACGCCGAACGGCCGAACTCGCCCAACAAGGACTGTTGCCGCAGGCGGTACGGAAGCTCTTCCCGGGTGACATCGGTCGCTACCGTCGGGGCCGATATCGATTCCTTCCCAGGTGGGTCGGACATGGAATTGTTCCGTCAAATCGGGGACACGGCCCCGGCCGCCCGGAAACGTAGCACGGCGTCGACGGGATGGCAGGGATTTCGGTGTTCGAACCGTTCCAGGGCAGCGAACGCCGTTCACGGAACCGGCCAGTTTACCGCTTCGCAGTCCTTCCGTCCGCCGCCCCGCATTCTAGCGCGGCACTCACCCCGGCAAGCGGAAACGTCAGTTTGGCCTGGCTCCGTCGTCCGCAACTTCGTTTATTGCCGCCATTACCTCGCCCGTCGCCGTCTGATGGATCATGTGGCCGGTTTTGGGAACGCGATGAAAGGCGCTCTGCGAAACGTCGGAATGCAATCGGGCCGATTGCTTGTCGATGTCGATCAGTCGGTCGTCTTCGCCCGCGATGATGACGACGGGCATCTTCAGATCTGCATACTTGTCCTCGAAGTGGAAGGCGTCCGGAATCATCAGCGCCGATTCCGCGGCCGAAGCGCGAATTTGGGAAGGACGAAGCGCCATCTCTTTAGGGAACTGCCCGAACTTGGCAGGCGCCGACCGAGGTCCGAAGATTTTCGCCATCATGAGCGGCCACATCAGCCGGCTGATGATGGGCGACAGCGTGTGGCCGAGGACATCGCCCACAACCGGGACTGCCGGCGTGGACAGGGCCACGACGTCCGGACGCAACGTCGGATAGTAGTAACCCGATGCGAGAACAAGGCCTCGCACCAGCTCAGGGAATTTGAGAGCGAGCGCCACTGCGACCGAAGCGCCCCAGGAGTGCCCGAGGACGATCGCGTGTGAAACGCCGAGCCGATCCAGCGCGCGCTTGATCAATTGAGCCTGGGCATCGGGTGTCCAGATGACATTGCGCGGCCGGCTGCTGTGGCCGAAACCGGGACGGTCAATGACGATGACCCTGTAGTTCTTCGCAGCAAGATCGATCAATCCGCTGGATTCGAAATCCTGGATCATGCTGCCGTTGCCGTGCAGAAGCACCAGCGGCTCGCCGGAGCCTCGTTCCACGTAGTGGAGCCGAACGCCATCCACCTCAAGAAACTGACCGGCCGGCGGGTTGTCCTGCTCCGCCTTCTTCGCCCAGTGACGGTTGAAAAGCGCGGTCGCCGCGAGCGCTCCTGCGGCAACAGCAGCGGCAACTGCATAGGGATGGGCCTCCGCGACGTTGCGGCGTCTCCTTCCGACCGAGATCGGAAGTCGGCTTGCGCGTTTAATTGGGTTCATAACTCACACAGCGGTGCCTGCACGAGATCTCGGCTACCCGACAAGTGTTGCAGTGCGGGTTGAACCGCCGGCAGCACGGATCGTTCCTTTTTTTTGCTCAATAACGCCTGACTCCGCGATCGGACGAAGCTGATTTAACCCGACGGGCAAATCAGTGAATTCGCTGTCCAGCCCCTTCGCAAAAAATATTTCTGTTCTCACCGGATGCAAATCACCTTCATATCCGCTGCTGTCCTGTCCTTCAGAGAGGGGCGTTGGCCATCGTCACGAACGTTGGGATCGGATGCGGTGGACGCGGCGGCGCTTTTGACGAACGGCGCTCATGCGGACGGAGAAGTCGTGTGGTCCTGACGCCTCGACGCCGGCGTCAAGTTCGCGGAAAGCTCCGCGGGCGACGGTGACAAGAAAGCCCGATCGCCGGCTATCAGATTCACACATTTGGAGACCGCAGAGAGACGCCGTATTTGATGAGACGGAAGTCCTCGAGGCCCAGACGCATCACCTTTG
>JBAUUA010000832.1:0-3956 GCA_049582465.1 Bradyrhizobium sp.
GCGGATGCCGCCGCCGAGCTGCACCGGCATGGTGACCGCCTTGAGCATCGCTTCCACCGCATGCGCATTCATCGGCTTGCCGGAAAAGGCGCCGTCGAGATCAACCACATGCAGATATTCGAACCCCTGCGCGGCGAACGCTTTCGCCTGCGCCGCGGGATCGAGGTTGAACACGGTCGCGCGCGCCATGTCGCCCTGCTCCAGGCGTACGCATTGACCGTTTTTCAGATCGATGGCGGGAAAGAGGATCACGGCTTCCATTTCAAAAAGTTGGAGATCAAGGCCAGTCCAAAGCGCTGGCTCTTCTCCGGGTGAAACTGGGTGCCGACAGCGGTATCCTTGCCGACGATCGCCGTCACCGGGCCGCCGTAATCCGCGCGCGCCAGCACGTCCGCTTCATTGGTGGCGTTGAGGTGGTAGGAGTGCACGAAATAGGCGTGGCGGCCTTTCGGCCCCAGCGGCAGACGCTCCAGCACCGGATGCTCGCGGACCAGGTCGAGCGTGTTCCATCCCATGTGTGGAATCTTCAGATTCTCCTCGCGCGGCAAAATCTTTTCGACGTCGCCGGCGATCCAGTTGAAGCCGTCGGTCGTGACATGCTCCTTGCCACGCGTCGCCATCAGCTGCATGCCGACGCAGATGCCGAAGAACGGCCGCGCCTTGTTGCGCACGGCTTCCGTCATCGCCTCGATCATGCCGTCGAGCGCATCGAGCCCCCGGCGGCAATCGGCGAAGGCGCCGACACCGGGCAGCACGATACGGTCGGCGCGATACACGATCTCGGGATCGCGGGTCACCACGATTTTCTGCGGGTTTTCCATGCTCCGCGCTGCGCGCTCGAACGCTTTCGCGGCCGAGTGCAGATTGCCGGAGCCGTAGTCGATGATGGCAACGCTCACCGCGGCGCTCCCGGGTCCGGGAACAATCCGATGATGTCGCTGTGCGGCAGCGGCGGCGGCTTCGAAAACGGCTGGCCCGGAATATTCCGGGTCGGCGGCGGCGCGCCGCGGTCGACCGCCAGATGGTCGTTGCCGAGCCCGCGCCGCCTGGCGGTCCAGCGATCGAAAAAACGCCGCTCGGCGGCTTCCGCGTCGTCGGCCACCACGATGTCGAGCTGGCGCCAGTTGCGCCGCGACAGGGTCCAGCGCTCGAGGCTCGCCGCTTCAAACCCCAGCAACAGCGCGAGCAGGAGATCCACGAACAGGATCGTCCCACCACCGACGCCGAGCTTCACCATGCCGAAATCGATGATCGCCATCAGCACGATCCAGCCCAGCAGCGCCAGCCACAGCCGATGCCAGGCAAGCCACACCACGCCGAGAACGGCGGCCCAGAAATGGAAGCCGTCGCGAACGAAGGCAAAGCGATCCGTCGCCGCAAAATCGGCGCCGTTCGTCGTGGGGCCATGCACTGTGAAGACCGGCATCGTACTCTCCGCCGAGAACAAGCAATCAGCCGCCGAGCTGACCTTTGGTGGATGGCACTTCACCGGCGGCTTTTGGATCGATCGCAACCGCCGCACGCAGCGCCCTTGCCAGACCCTTGAAGCAGGATTCGGCGATATGATGGCTGTTCTCGCCATATAGGGTCTCGACGTGCAAAGTCACGCCGGCGTTGATCGCAAAGGCGTTGAACCACTCGCGCACCAGCTCGGTGTCGAATTGGCCGACCTTGTCGCGCGGAAATTCCACCTTGAACACCAGCACCGGCCGCCCCGAGATGTCGATCACGACCCGCGACAGCGTCTCGTCCATCGGCATGTGGATCGAGGCATAGCGGGTGATGCCGGCCATGGTGCCGAGCGCCTGCTTCACCGCCTGGCCCAGCGCGATGCCGACATCCTCGGTGGTGTGGTGATGGTCGATATGAAGGTCGCCGACCGCTTTCACGGTGAGGTCGATGCGGGAATGCCGGGCCAGGAGGTCGAGCATATGGTCGAAAAAACCGATCCCGGTCGCGATGCTAGACGCGCCGGTCCCGTCGAGGTTCACGGTCACCTCGATATCGGTCTCTTTGGTCTTGCGCTTGATGGTGGCGCTGCGCATGAAACGTGCTTTCCCTTGACCGGCCCTGCCTGGTGCCTGACGCGCGTTGACGTCCTTCGGGCCGAAAACGCGCCCTTTTAACAGGGGGATGCCGCCTTCGCTACTGCGGGATGGCCCGATAGCGACCGAACTTCGGCCTATGGTGACCGGAATCCGGCGATTGTAACCCTACGCGCAAGTCCCTAAATCCCTGCCAACGCGAGGTAACCCATGCAGGCATCACAATCCCAGTCGCCGGTCTGGCACGGCACCACCATTTTGACGGTCCGCAAGGGCGGCAAGGTGGTGATCGGCGGCGACGGGCAGGTCTCGATCGGCCAGACCGTCATCAAATCCAACGCCAAGAAGGTCCGAAAACTCGGCAAGGGCGACGTCATCGGCGGCTTTGCCGGGGCCACGGCGGACGCCTTCACGCTGTTCGAGCGGCTGGAAAGCAAGCTCGAGCAGTATCCGGGACAATTGACCCGCGCCGCGGTCGAACTTGCCAAGGACTGGCGCACCGACCGCTATTTGCGGCGGCTGGAGGCGATGATGATCGTCGCCGACAAGGATGTATCGCTGGTTCTGACCGGCACCGGCGACGTGCTGGAGCCGGAAGCCGGCGTGATGGCGATCGGGTCCGGCGGCAATTACGCCCTGGCGGCCGCCCGCGCGCTGGTCGATTCGGACAAGGACGCCGAGACCATCGTGCGCCGGTCGCTCGATATCGCCGCCGACATCTGCGTCTATACCAACCGCAATGTCACCATCGAGAGCCTGTCGAGCGGCTGACCGATGGCGCCGGATTACGTCTTCCGTCCGATGACCTCGGCCGATCTGCCGCTGGTGCGGCGCTGGCTCGAAACGCCCGAGGTGGCGAGGTGGTGGGGGCAGCCGGAGGAACAATACGCGCTGGTAAGTGGCGATCTCGATCACCCCGATATGGATCAGTTCATCGTCGCGCTTGGCGACCATCCGTTCGCATACATCCAGTGCTACGCGCTGAGCGGCTGGAACTCTGGTCTTGGCGCCCAGCCGCCGAAAACACGTGGCATCGATCAATTCATCGGCGATCCCGCCATGATCGGGCACGGCCATGGCTCAGGCTTCATCCGGCAATTCGCCGACGGCTTGCTGAGTTCGGGAATTCCCCGAATCGTGACCGATCCCGACCCGGGCAATGGCCGCGCGGTCCGCGCCTACGCCAAGGCCGGCTTCCAAAGCGATCGCGTTGTTGATACGCCTGATGGCCCCGCTTTGTTGATGGTCCGCGACCCATGACGATCGAGCGCCACGCACCGGCCACCTCCACGCTTTCGCCGTGGCATTGGGGTGCGATCGCAGCCCTCCTGCTCGCGCTGCAGGCATCGATCCTCTATGCGATGGGACGAGTGCCGATCTGTACCTGCGGCTACGTCAAGCTCTGGCACGGCGTGGTGCAGAGCTCGGAGAATTCGCAGCACCTCACCGACTGGTACACATTCTCGCACATCATCCACGGCTTCCTGTTCTACGGCCTGACCTGGCTCACGCTGTCGCGCCTGCCCTGGCCAGCCCGCCTGATCGTGGCGATGCTGATCGAGGGCGGCTGGGAACTGGTCGAAAATTCCAACTGGATCATCGAGCGCTACCGGACCGGCACCATGTCGCTGGATTATTTCGGCGACAGCATCGTCAATTCGGTGTCCGATACGCTGTCGATGGTGGTGGGCTTTCTGCTGGCGCGAAAGCTCCCAGTGGCGGCGACGGTCGCCCTCGGGGTCGCATTCGAGATTCTGGTCGGTCTTCATATCCGCGACAATCTCACCCTCAACATCATCATGCTGATCCACCCGTTTGAGGCGATTCGGCACTGGCAGGCGGGACCGCCGATCATCTAGAACCGCTTGTGCCAGCCACATTTGAAACCTAGCTAGGGCCCATGACCGACTT
>JBAUUA010000833.1:0-2119 GCA_049582465.1 Bradyrhizobium sp.
GCGCCGGGCCGCGCTGCACGTAGCCGTGCCGCTGCCGAAGCCGCGCCCCCCGGAGGCACCGGTGAAGGCGCCCGAGCAGCCCGAGACGGCGAAACAGGCACCTGTTGAGAGCGAGACGCAGAAGCAAGCCGCGCCGGCCGCGCCCGCGCCGCCGCCGCCATCGGCCTGCCGTCAGGCGCTGTCGGAAGAGATCGCGATTGCGCCGAGCATTCCCGACATAACCGGGCCCGGCGGCTGCGGCGGCGAGGACCTGGTGAGGCTGGAAGCGGTGGTGCTGCCGGACAAGCATCGGGTCGCGCTGAAACCCGCGGCGATCCTGCGCTGCAAGATGGCGTCCGCGATCGCGGACTGGATTCGCACCGACATGACGCAGCTCGCCGCGGGCCTTGGCAGCGAAATCAGCGATCTCGACAATTTCGACTCGTTCGAATGCCGCGGCCGCAATCGCGTGGCCGGCGCCCAATTGTCCGAACACGGCCGCGCCAACGCGCTCGACGTTCGCGGCGTGAAGCTCGCCAACGGCCAGTCGATCTCGCTCACCGACCGTGGCGTGCCGCGCGACCTTCGTGAGAGCGTGCTGCATTCGGCGTGCACGCGATTCACGACGGTGCTGGGGCCCGGCTCGGACGGATATCACGAGGACCACATCCATCTCGACCTGATGGAGCGGCACAACAATTACAGGATCTGCCAGTGGGACGTGTGGGACCCGCTGCCGCGGATCGCACCGCTATTGCCGGCCGCGCGCCCCGAAGAGGCACCGCCGCGCGAGGTTGCCGCCAAAACGGACGCGGACAAGACGGCCGCGGAGCCGGGTGACGCCGACAAGGCCGGCGCGCCGGAGCCGGATGCCGACAAATCCGCAAGCCCCCGGCCGGAACACGCGGGACCGGCAACGCCAACAAAAAAGCGCCGGCAAGACCGGCGCTTTTGAAATGCTTGAACCGAGGGGGTGGTTACTGCACCGACTGGGTGTTGCCGCCGCCCTGCAGGGCGATCTGCGAATTGAACGGCGAGTCGCCATGATGCGGTTCCAGCACCACCACGATGGTGCCGAGCTTCACCCGGTTATAGAGGTCGATCACGTCCTCATTGGTCATGCGGATGCAGCCCGAGGAGATCGATGCGCCGATATATTCAGGCTGGTTGGTGCCGTGAATCCGGAACAGCGTGTCCTTGCCGCCCGAATACAGATACATCGCGCGAGAGCCCATCGGATTGTCCGGTCCCGGCGCCACGAAGGTCGGCACGCCGAGCCGCTCGATCTCGCCCGAGGTCGGGTGCCAGGCCGGCCATTCGGTCATGCTGCCGACCTTGGCGATGCCGGACCACGCCATGGCTTCTTCGCCGACCGTGATGCCGTAGCGAATCGCCTTGCCGTCGTTCAGCACGTAATAGAGGTAGTGGTTGTCGGAATCGACCACGATCGTGCCGGGCAATTCCTTGCGGTGATATTCCACGATGGCGCGGCGGAACGGCTCGGCCACGGGAACATTGGTGTAGCGAATCTTGGCCAGCAATTCCTTGTCGCGCGGCTTGAAATTGGTGGTGTTGGTCGCTTCATAGGTGGTGGCCTGCATGCAGCCCGAAAGCATCAGGCCGGCAGCCAGAATCCCGAATACAACCTTGAGCGACGACATGGTCCATTTCCAATCGTAAGTTTTGTGAAAACCTTGCGCTCACGGCCCAAACTGCACCGCTAACGCTACGATTCCATTAATCGCATTATCGCCAAAACTGCTCCTAATTCCAGACATTAGATCGCCATTCCGCGTTGCGGGAGGCTTCCTGTGGCTTTTTTGCCGCAAACTTCCGGGTCTCCGTCTGATTTTTGGGCAAGCAGGCGGGCGCCGCCGAATCCGGACCACGCTGCCGCCACCCACCGGCCACAAATATGGATCGGCGGTTAATCCGCCCGTCACGAAGCGCTTGCCAGAATCGAGCTAAGTCCTGTTGGGTAGTTCCCGCCCGGTCCCGGAGTTCCCATGTTCGCAGTGTTCGTTCCCTCGGAATCCTCGCTGAAGAAAGTCGTCGGCGCCGACCTCGCCGCGCTGCCGGAGGCGGCGGTCTGGATCGACCTCGTCAAGCCGACCGCGGCGGAGGACAAGGCGGTGGAGCG
>JBAUUA010000834.1:0-4414 GCA_049582465.1 Bradyrhizobium sp.
CCAGAAGGGCATCGTGATCGATCAGCAGATCATCCCCGGCGCCAACCATTTCTTCGACGGCAAGCTGGAGCCGCTGATGGAGACGGTGACCGGCTATCTCGACATGCGGCTCGCCAACGTTCGCTGAGGCTCACGCCGCCGCGCGCGCCTGCAGCCCTGACAGCCATGAATTCCGCCGCTCGATGAAGGCGCGCAGCAGCGCCGGGTAATCCGCGCTGACGGCCGCCCGCACCGATGGCCGCGCCGCGAGCGCTTGCCGCCAGCGCGCCAGCTTCGACTTGTCGGCGAGAATTCCGAAATCGGCGATCTCGTCGAACACATCGAAATAGCGGAACACCGGACCGAACACCGCGTCAACCAGCGAAAAATTCTCGCCGTCGAACCACGGCGCCGCCGCGACGCGCGCTTCCAGCCACGCGAAGCGCTGCTCGAGTTGCGAGGTCTTGGCGTCGAACGTCGCCTGGTCGGGCGCGGCGTAGAAGCCCGCGATATCGCTCAGCACGGCCGATCCGAATTCGATCCAGCCGCGATGCTCGGCGCGCCGCAGCGGATCGGCCGGATGCAGCGGCCTGGGCTGGGTTTCCTCCAGATATTCCAGAATGACCGCGGACTCGAAAATCGGGACATCGCCGACGAGGAGCACCGGCGTCTTGCCGAGCGGTGAGAGCGCCAGGAACCAGTCCGGCTTGTTGGCGAGGTCGATATCGACCCGCTCGAACGGGCCCCCCTTCTCGGCCAGCGCGATCACCGCACGCTGCACATAGGGACAGAGCTTGTGGCTGATCAGTTTCAGCGGCGCGGCCATGGCGGATCTCCCTTTTTCATGCAGCTGCATTTAATTACATGCATATGCATGAAATCGTCAAGATCGAAGCCTTGCCATCAACGGCGATTCATCACGGCCGCGCAATCACCCCGCCGGTCATCGGGATCGGCACGCCGGTGGTAGCGGGATAGCTCAGCGGCAGGCCTTTCAGGCCCCGCGCCGCCAGGAAGCCGAAGGCCTGCGCCTCGATGGCGTCGGCCGACCAGCCCAGCGTGTCGGCGGATTCGACGGTGGCAGGGTGAAGCCGCTCGCGCAGCATCCGCAGCATGGTGAGATTGCGGGCGCCGCCACCGGCGACGATCCAGCTGTTCGGCTCCTTCGGCAGCAGCGGCACGATCCGGGCGATGGCTTCGGCGGTCAGCGCCGTCAGCGTGGCCGCGCCGTCCGCCGGCGACATCGCCGGCAGCTTTAGGGAAGCAAAATCGTTGCGGTCGAGCGATTTCGGCGGCGGCAACGCAAAGAACGGATGCTCCATGGCGCGAATGATCCAGGCGATGTCCACGACGCCTTGCGCGGCCGTCCGGCCGTCGCAATCGAACGGCTTGCTCATGGTGCGGAGCATGAAGTCGTCGAGCAGCGCGTTGCCCGGGCCGGTGTCGCAGGCGATCAGGGTATCGTTGCCGTCGATATAGGTGATATTGGAAACGCCGCCGATATTGACCACGGCCATCGGCCCCTCGCGATCCAGCGACTGGGCCAGCGCGCGGTGATAGACCGGCACGAACGGCGCGCCCTGCCCGCCCGCGGCGACGTCGGCGGCGCGAAAATCATGCATGACCGGGATATGGATGGCCTTGGCGAGCGCGGCGGCGTCGCCGATCTGCACGGTCATCTTCTGCTCGGGGCGGTGCAGCACGGTCTGGCCGTGGAAACCGACAATATCGATGTCCCCCGAGGAGATCCGGTTCTGCGTGGTAAAGGCGGCGACGGCCTCGGCATGGGCAACGGTGACGGCGCGCTCGGCCTCGCGCAGGATACCCGGCCGCGCATCGCGCTGGGGAAGGTTGACGGCCTCCGTCAGGGCCTGTCGCAGCAGGCTGCGTTCCTTGTCGGTATAAGGCCGGTAGCCGGAGGGTCCGAACGCCTTGACCCGCCTGCCGTCGGTCTCGATCAAGGCGACATCGACCCCGTCGAGCGAGGTGCCGCTCATCAGACCGATTGCCGTCAACATTGTCGCCATGGTGCCTTCGCCAGCTTCCTGCTGCCCTGACGCCCTGCTTGTGTCAGACAAGCACATCTTATAATGCCACAGCGCGCCGGCCCGCGGCAGCCCATACCTTCAGGGTTCCGCAAATCCCTGAAAACAACGTAAAATTAGCATGATCAGAGTCGCACACAGATGACTGCATTTAAATCGGACTTTCTCAAGGTGCTGCAGGAACGCGGCTTCGTTCACCAATGTTCCGATTTCGAAGGGCTCGACGCGCTGGCCGCGAAAGGCCAGGCGACCGCCTATGTCGGCTATGATTGCACGGCGCCGTCGCTGCACATCGGCAACTACCTGACGATGATGATGCTGTACTGGCTGCAGCAGAGCGGGAACAAGCCGATCACCCTGATGGGCGGCGGGACCACCATGGTCGGCGATCCCTCCGGCAAGGACGAATCGCGCGCGCTGCGCCCGGTCGAGGAAATCGAAGCCAACAAGGCAAGCATCCGCGGCGTTTTTTCCAAGGTGCTGCGCTATGGCACGGGCCACAGCGATGCGGTCATGCTCGACAATGCCGAATGGCTGACGAAGCTGAACTGGATCGAGATGCTGCGCGACATCGGCCGGCATTTCTCCGTCAACCGCATGTTGACGATGGATTCCGTGCGCCTGCGCCTGGAGCGCGAGCAGGAGATGAGCTTCATCGAGTTCAACTACATGGTCTGCCAGGCCTACGATTTCGTCGAACTGTCGCGCCGTGTCGATTGCCGGTTGCAGATGGGCGGTTCGGATCAGTGGGGCAACATCGTCAACGGCGTCGACCTCGGCCGCCGGATGGGAACGCCGCAATTGTTCGCGCTGACGACCCCGCTGCTGACGACGGCATCCGGCGACAAAATGGGCAAGACCGCCAAGGGCGCGGTCTGGCTTAACGCCGACCAGTTCAGTCCCTACGATTTCTGGCAGTACTGGCGAAACGTCGAGGACGCCGACGTCGTCAAGTTTCTAAAGCTGTTCACGATCCTGCCGATGAGCGAGATCAGCAAGCTTGCCGCGCTGGGAGGCTCCGAGATCAACGAGGCCAAGAAGGTGCTGGCAACGGAGGCGACGGCTCTTCTGCATGGCCGCGACGCCGCGAACGCTGCGTCCGATACCGCCCGCCAGACTTTTGAGGAAGGCGTGGTCGCCGAAAATCTCCCCTCGGTGGAAATTCCTTTTGTCGAGCTCGAGGCCGGCCTCGGCGTGCTGGCGGCATTTGTCAGGACCGGTCGCGTCGCCTCGAACGGCGAAGCGCGGCGGCAGATCAAGGGCGGCGGCTTGCGCGTCAACGACGCCACCGTCATCGACGACAAGATGATCCTGAGGCTTGGGGATCTGACGCCCGAAGGCGTCATGAAGCTCTCCCTTGGCAAGAAGCGCCACGTCCTGCTCAAGCCAGCATAGGCGCATTCGTTTTTGACCCTTGCTCCGGGACGCGGAAACGCGCTCCCTGCGCTTCATGGACAAGAACACGCCACGGGAGGATGCCCTAGCGACGCCGGCAAAGCCGGCACGCGTGGCGCTCAACGTGCTGGCGCTGTGTTTTGTGCTGTCGGTGTTCGGCCGTGGCCTCGGCGAGAGTTTCACCGTATTCCTTAAGCCGATCTCGGAAAGTTTCGGCTGGGACCGCGCCCAGGTCGTCTCGGTCTATTCGCTGACCGCCCTGGCCGGCGGCCTCGCCGCGCCGCTAATCGGCCGGCTGTTCGACCATTCGGGGCCCCGAGCGGTCTATTCGCTCGGATTATTGCTGCTCGGCGGCGCGTTCCTGGTCGCAGCCCATTCACAATATCTCTGGCAGTTCCAGCTGAGCCTCGGGCTCTGCGTCGGCACCGGTATCGCCTTCATCGGCAACGTCCCGAACTCGATCCTGCTCGGCCGCTGGTTCGGCCCGCGGTTGCCGACCGCGATGGCCGTGGTCTATTCCGCCACCGGCGCGGGCGTCCTGATCCTGCTGCCGGCATCGCAGATCCTGATCGACCATATCGGCTGGCGCGACGCCTATCAGGTTTTTGGCATCGCCTCACTGCTCCTGCTGGTGCCGCTATTGCTGTTGCCGTGGCGGCTGTTCTCCACCGGCTCGCCGCATCTGGCCAGGAGTGCCGCCGCCGATTTCATCGACGAAGGCTGGACTCTCGTCAGCGCAATGCGCCACCACGCATTCTGGGCGCTGTTCTCGACCTTCTTCTTCACCGCCATCGGCATGTACGCGATTTCCCCGCAGGTGGTGGCCTATCTGATCGACGCCGGGTTCGAACCGTTGCAGGCGGCGACCGCCTGGGGCTTTTCCGGCATCGTGCTGCTGTTCGGGATGCTCGGCGTCTCCTGGCTCGACGGCATCATCGGCCGCAGGCCGTCGGTGCTGTTCAGCTATGCCGTCTCCATTCTGGGCATCGTGATGC
>JBAUUA010000835.1:0-7628 GCA_049582465.1 Bradyrhizobium sp.
GCCAACCATGTACGTCGATGAACACAGGATTTTCGTCCATGCGGGCGTCGATCCGGCCAAGCCGCTGGATGAGCAGACGGACGAGTTCCTGCTTTGGCATCGATATGCGGAAGAGGCCGACATCGGATACGGCGAGCGACATGTCGTCCACGGCCACACGCCCAACCCGCACGGTCCCGAGGAGCTGTCGCATCGAACCAACCTGGATACCCTGGCCTGGAAAACCGGACGGCTGGTCATTGCCGTATTCGACGATCACACACCGGGTCCGGGGCCGAGTACATCGAACTGCCCGGTGCACTCATGCCTGCGATGCAAGTGGCACACCGGAGCGATATCGCCCGACGCGAAGTGGTTTCGGACGTCGTGGCTCGAACCGAGTCGTTCTTGCCCGCCGTGGACGACAGAAAAAAACACGAGCCCTTTCGCGATCTCGATCTCGTGACGAAAATCGCCCTGCGCTGGACCCTCCGGGATATCGAGGCCAAACGCTGGATGATAACTCCGATCAATCCCATCCACCTCCAAAAGTTGATGGCTCTCGATCTGGTCGAGATACGAAACAACGATCCCGTGCTGACAAAAGCCGGCCTCGACACGCTAAGCGCATCCTGACCTCCAATTTATCCTGGGAGCATGCGCCCCTAATCCTGCATGTGGCGGAGCTCGTCGACCAGCACGCGAACGTTTTCGCTGTAGTCGACGGGAACGATGACGAGCTGCAGCCCGCCGTCGGAAAAGGCCTGCTCCAGCGCCGGCGCCAACCCCGACGCCGTCGTGACCCGCCGGCCCCGGGCGCCATAGGCGGCGGCGTAACTGACGAAATCCGGATTGCCGAAGCCCAGGCCGAAATCCGGAAAACCGTCGACGGCCTGTTTCCACCGGATCATGCCATAGGCGTGGTCCTCGATGATCAGCACCACGAGATCGAGCTGCAGCCGCCGCGCGGTCTCGAGCTCCTGGCCGTTCATCATGAAGCCGCCGTCGCCCGCCACCACCAGCACGCGCCGCCCGGGATAAAGCAGCGCGGCCATCATCCCGGAGGGCAGACCGGCGCCCATCGTCGCCAGCGCGTTGTCCAGCAGCAGCGTGTTGGCAACATCGGTGCGGTAGTTGCGCGCGAACCAGATCTTGTACATGCCGTTGTCGAGCGCGACGATGCCGTCGGGCGGCATCACCTGCCGGACGTCGTGCACGATGCGTTGCGGCGTCAAGGGAAAGCGATCCTCTTCGGCGCGATCGGTGATATGGGAAAGGATCTCCTTGCGTAAGGACACCCAGTCCGCGCTCATCGCGAGCTTGCCTTCGAGCCGCGCGCCGAGCAGATCGAGGCCCTTGGCGATGTCGCCGATCAGTTCGGCCTGCGGAAAATACACCTCCTCGACGGTCGCCGGCACGAAGCCGATGTGAACGACGCGATGCTGCCCGCGCGCCATCAGGAACGGCGGCTTCTCGACCGTTTCGTGGCCAATGGTGACGATGAGATCGGCGCGGTCGATCGCCTGGTGGACGTAATCGCGTTCGCTCAAGGCCGCGGTGCCGACATAATAGTCCGACGCGCCGCCGACGGCGCCCTTGCCCATCTGGGTATTGAAGAAGGGGATGCGGACGCGGCGAACGAATTCGGACAGCGCCGGCGCCAGCTGCGGCCGGCTGGCGCCGGCGCCGAACATCAGAAGCGGACATTTCGCGGCCAGGATCAGCTCGGCCGCGCGGTCGATCGCTGCCACCGAAGGCACCGGCAGTTCCGTCGCATGGGCCGGCACCAGCGCGACATCGCCGGCTTCTTCCGCAGCAACGTCCTCGGGCAATTCGAGATGCACCGGACCGGGACGCTCTTCGGTGGCGATGCGGAAGGCGTTGCGGACGAGCGTCGGGATGGCGGAGGCGCTCACGATCTGTTGCGACTGTTTTGTCAAAGGGCGCATCGCCGCGACGATATCGACGATCTGGAAATGCGCCTGCGGGCTCTGGCGGATGGCCTTC
This sequence comes from Bradyrhizobium sp., assembly GCA_049582465.1. Lineage (GTDB taxonomy): Bacteria > Pseudomonadota > Alphaproteobacteria > Rhizobiales > Xanthobacteraceae > Bradyrhizobium. Next base: position 1,987 of record JBAUUA010000835.1, read on the forward strand.
TGGCCGGTGATCAGCACCATCGGCATGCCGCCGAGAAAACCGTAAGCAGCACCGGTGACGAGATTGAGCGCACCGGGGCCGAGCGTGGAGAGCGCAACCCCCGGTCTTCCCGTCAGCCGTCCATAGGTCGCCGCCAGAAAAGCGGCCGGCTGCTCATGGCGCGTCACCACGAGTTCGATTGTAGAGCGCCGCAGGCTCTCGACGACGTCGAGATTCTCCTCCCCGGGCACCCCGAAGATTTGATCGACGCCCTCGTTCTCGAGCGCCGCGACCAGAAGATCCGATCCCTTCATGTCCGCTCTCCGCTGTGGATCCAGGCGCGCCCTGAGAAGTACCGCATCCCCGCACGAGCGAAATCTTCGCCGTTCAGGCGGAAATTGCAAGCCGGGCTACCGGATGACATCGCACAGAAGGCGATGCCGTCATTGCAAAATTGCCCGCTCGGGGATGTCGCTACAGGATTTTTATGCGTCGACCACCATCAAGGTTCCGCCAGCCTCGACGATGCGGGCCTGCACGTTCGGACGGACGGCGACGATGTCCCGGATCCGCGGCAACGGCATCAGGCTGAACGCGGTCGAAAGCGCGTCCGCTTCGGTCGCCGTCGGTGCGATGACACTCACCGTACGGTACAGCGACGGGCTGCGGCCGGTCGCCGGATCGAACAGATGCGTGAACCGGCCCCTGAGGTCGAACCGGAACCCGGCGCCGGCCGATGTCGCGACCGCGCGATCGACGAGGTCGATGGTTTCGGTGAGCACGCCGGGCCTGTCGGGATCGGCGAGGCCCACCCGCCACGGCGTGCCCTCCGGTCTCGTGCCGATCGCCCGTATCTCGCCCATATTGACCAGCGTCGTCGACAGGCCCGCATTGCGCAGCCGCTCGACCGCGCGGTCGGTGGCATAGCCCTGCGCGATGCCGTTCAGGGTGATGGCCGCACCGCGCCGGGTCAGCGCGACCCGGTCCTCGCTGACGAGCAGGCCGGAGTGCCCCACTTTGCCCAACGCTTCCGCGAGCTTCAGCGGCGACGGTCCTTCCGGATCGGGCTTCTCCGACGAGAAGTGGTCTGCGTAAAGCTGCCACAGCGGCTGCACCGTCGGATCGAAGGCGCCGTCCGTCAGCGCGGCAAAATGCAGCGAAGCCTTCAACAGCGCCGCCATATCGGCGTCGGGAGCAACCAGAATGCCGGTGCGGTTGAGGGTGGAGATCACCGAGTCGGCCCGGTACAGACTGAACTGCTGCTCCAGCCGCCGGACGTCGAGGACGCATTGCTCGACCAGTCGTTCGGCCTCGGCCCGGTCGGGATGGTAGATCTCGATCGAAACTTGCGCGCCGAGTGCCGATCCCTGCCACCGCACGGCTTCGCCCGCCCGGGCCATCCGGCCACCGCTCAGAAATGCCGACGCGGCCGCGGTCGCGGCAATGGCGATCATGCGGCGGCGCGTGATAGTGTGATCGAGCATCGGCCGGTCCCCCTCAGTTAAGCCGCACATCAGGATTTTCGTTCTGGTCGCCGGCCGTGTCGCTTCCCAGCACATAGGCGCTGGGAATTTGATCGAACGTCGCGATCTTGCCGCCATTCGCGGCGGCAAAGGCGTCGGCGGCCTCGCGCTTTCCGAACGGCACGGCCTCCGCCGCGCCCATGCCGCCCTGCTTGCGGCTTTCGATCACGAAGAACGCCTTGCGCGCGTCGATCCAGTTGGTCGCGCCTGGATCATCCCAGCTCGACGCTCGCGCCATGTCCGAGACATAGATCGCCCGGATGTCGCGGGGCTGGTCGGGCATCCGCGTGAACGCCACGGTGTCGCGCACCGAGGTGAACCAGAACGGGTCGATCCGGCTCGCCGTGATGATCTGGCCTTTCGGCCCCGGATGCTCCAGCAGGTTCATGCCGCAGAACACCCCCATGGCGTCGCTGTTGAGGGCGACCGGCGGCGGCGCGACCGAATTGGCCGCATCCTCATTGCATCCGGTCAGGAAAATGATGGCTATGAAGGCGCAGACGATCCGCAGGGTCATAATTCCCTCCGTGCAAAGAACACCGTCGCAAGCCCGAGCGGTGCGGCGATCCAGACCAGCAAACCTGTCAGCAGCGCGCCGATCCCCATGCTTGCCGTTCCAGCCAGGCCAGCCATCCCCGAAAACTGGCTGACGTTGAACCCGGTCAGATTGGTCAGGCGGTAAAGATCGGTCGGGTTGAGAAACAGCAGCGCCTCGAGCACGGACGCCGAGACGATGCGCCCCTGGTCGACCACCAGGATGCCAAGCAGCGCCATGTCGAACACCAGCACCATCAGCAGCCAAACGCCCACCGAAAGACCTGCGGCGGTGCCGCGGTCGCGCACGAGGCTGCTGATCAGATATCCGATCGCGACAAAGACCGCGCCGAGCAGGATCGAGGTGCCGAGCATGGAGGCGAAGGCATACCAGCTTGCCGCCAGCACCGAGGCGCCGGTGACGGCCAGCGCGGCCGCCGCGGCGCCATAGCCGAGGACGGTGGCGAAGGCGAGAATCAGGACGTGCCCGCAGAATTTTCCGAGGATGACCTGATAGCGGCCGACGGGATAGCTGAGCAGCAGGATCATGGTGCCCCGCTCCATCTCGCCGACCACGGCGTCGTGGGAAATCAACAGCGCAATCAGCGGCAGCAGAAAGATCGTCAGACTGGACAGGCTGACCACGACCACGTCGAGTGCACCGGCACCGACATTGCCGGTCGGCGCGCTGCCGAGAAATGTCAGGGACAGCGCAAGCGCGGCCAGGAGCAGCGTGGTGGCCAGCACCCAGCGGTTTCGCAAGCCTTCCTGGATTTCCTTGGCCGCGATGATGATGATGGTCCTCACGCCGCATTCTCCTGCAGGAAATGAGCATAGAGATCGTCGAGCGTCGGCGACGCGATTTCGATGTTCCTGACGCGCGGGTCGCTGGCCGCGACCCGCAACAGCTCCATCTTGCGCGCCTCATCGGGCACCAGCACGACCCGACCGTGCGGGGTCGCGACCGACTCGCCATTCATCCAGGCGGCCGGAACGTCACCGGCGCCGGGTACGAGATCGAGCGAGACCCTGATCGGTAACTGTGAAATCGAGCGCAGTTCCGCCAACGTCCCCTGCGCGACAAGAATGCCCCGATTCATGATGAGCACGTGCTCAGCGCGCCCCTCGAGTTCGTTAAGGGCGTGCGACGAGATGAGGACGGTGGCGCCATCGTCCCGCAGTTCATTGAGAATCTCATAGAATGTCTGCCGCAGCGCCGGATCGAGCCCCGTTGTCGGCTCGTCCAGCAACAGCACCCGCGGCCGCCCCAGAAGGGCCTGAGCCAGACCGAGGCGTTGCCGCATGCCCTTGGAATAGGTCCCGACCCTGCGATCGGCGGCGTCCGTCAGCCCGACGCGGTCGAGCAGCGGCCATGCCGAGGCGGGTTTGATCTGCTTCAGGCGTGCGTAGAACGCCAGCGTTTCGCGCCCGGTCAGGGCGGCGTTGAAGGCGACATTCTCAGGCAAATATCCGAGCTGCCTGCGGGCCGAGAATTCGCCGGCCGCCGGATCCTCGTTCAGGACACGCACCGCGCCGCGGTCGGCGTGAATAAGACCCAGCATCAATTTGCTCAGCGTGGTCTTGCCGGCGCCGTTATGGCCGACCAGGGCGCTGAGCCGTCCCGGACCGAGGTCGAACGAAACGTTGCGCAACGCCCGCACCGCGCCGTAGCTCTTTTCCACGCCGTTCACGGATATGCTGACGCTCATCTCAGGCTCCGGCTGGCTGACGGTCTCGGCGGCGGCGCGATCAGCGGATGGGTATCGACAACCCCGCCGGGGTAGAGTGCCGGAAACTGGGCCTGGGCCCAGCGCAGCACCTGCACCGCCGGACTGTTGATCAGGACCTTCGCCGCCGGCGCGGTCCACAACACCCGATCAACCAGGTCGTTGGGGCGATAGGCGGTGTCGGCGATGCCATCGCCGTCGAGATCGAATGCCGGATTGTCGCTCCAGTAATTGCCGCGACCGCCCTTCGACCAGTCGAGGTCGCGGGTCCCGACATATTTCACCTGATTGCGATTGCCGACAAAGGCATTGCCGGTGATCTCGTTGCCTTCGGAGCCAGCCGTGAAATGCACCCCGATCCCGCAACCCTCGAACCAGTTGTCGCGGAATTTGTTGTGGTTGGCATTGTAGATGAAGACGCATTTTTCCGGGCCACTGCGAAGACTCTGCGCCGGCTGCGCCGGCCTGGCCTCCGGTACCATGCCTCGCTCTTCGTCCGGACCTTCGTCCCGGCTGCTCGCGATGTTGTCGAGCGGGCCACCGGCCACCAGATTGCCGCCGATCTCGGAATAATTGGCGTAGTTGAACAACAGGCCGTAGTCGCGGTCGCGGTCGGAGATGTTGTCGCGGATCACGAGCCGGGTCGAATACATGATGGCGTAGCCGACATGGTTGCCGACGGAGACGTTGCCGCTCACTTCGCTGTCGTTGGTGTACATGTAGTGGACCGCGAACCGCACCTGCTCGAAGCGATTGTTGATGAAGCGATCCTTGCGGCTGGAAATGGTGAAGATGCCGTCGCGGCCGTAGCGGAAGATATTGTCGGCAATGGTGACATCGGGCGCATTCCACAGCGACACGCCGTTGCCGGCCTCGTTGCGGCGCCCGCCGCGTACGCCCTCGACGATGTTGTGCTCGACCCGCGAGCCGGTGGCGCCGTGGACATAAACGCCGAACAGGTTTGCTTCGAAGCGGTTGTTCTCGACCACCGCGCGTTCCGCGGATTTCTCGAGGAAGATTCCTGAATCCATGGTTTGCAGATCGTGGCCCGACCCGCGGATGGTCACGCCGCGGATCGTGACGTCGGGAGAAATCACGGTGACGACATTGCCGGCGCCGTCGCCGACCAGCACGGCACCCGGCCGCCCGGCCAGCACCAGCCGACGATCGATCCGGATCGCGCCCTTGTATTCGCCGGGAGCAAGCTCGATGACATCACCGGCCTGCGCCCGATCCAGTACTGCCTGTAGCGGCTGTTCCGGAGCAGCCTGCAGCGTCTCCGCACTGGCGGAGGCCGAAGCGCCGGCGGCGAAGATCGCCGCCGGAATGATGCACAAGAAGCAGCGCACGTGCATTTCCCGCTTCAGGCCGTCTTGGGCTCGACGAGCATGCGGCCCTTCATTTCCATGTGCATGGCGTGACAGAACCACGAGCAGTAGTACCAGTAGACACCGGCCTTGTCCGCCGAGAACGACACCGATGCCGTCGCCATCGGCGCGACTTCCATCTGGATGCCGTAATTCACGATCGAGAAGCCGTGGGTCAGATCCTCCACCGCATCGATATTGGTGACGTAGACGGTGACCTGATCGCCCTGCTTGACCTGGAATTGCTCGAGACCGAACGCGGGTGCGGTCGAGGTCATGTAAACGCGCACCTTGTTGCCGTCCCGGATGATCTTGGAGTCGGACTCGAGATCGACCCCGTCGGCCTTGGCCTGCTTGACCGCGTCGGCAAACATCGGATCGGCGCGATCCCAGATCGAGATCGGGTTGATCTTGGAACGATGGACGATGGTGGCGTCATGCGGCTCGGCGAAGCTCGGGCCGTCGTGAATCAGCACCATCTTGTCGCCGGAGATATCGATCAGCTGATCGTT
>JBAUUA010000836.1:0-4020 GCA_049582465.1 Bradyrhizobium sp.
GGCTGTTCAACTTCGAAGAGATCGTCGACGTGCTGTTCGCTGGCCGGCCCGGCGTGCCGGACGAACTCGACATTCTCGCCGAGGTTATTCCGACGGCGAAGGGAATGTATACGCAGTACCAGAACGGCGATCGCCTTGGAATAAAGCGCAGCGAGGGCAAGACCGTCGGCTACACCGTCGACACCCCGGTTCCCTATCGGCTGGTCGACCTGATTTCGCTGATCGACGAGCGCATGGGCAAGCTCGAGAACCGCTCCTCGCGCATCGTCTATCACAAGCTGATCTCGCGCATCGAGACCGTGCGCAACGATCCGCGCTACACCTTCATGTTCGACAACGCCAATGTCGGCGGCGACACCATGGCGGAAGTCATCAGCCACCTGTTCCGGCTGCCGGCCAATGGCAGGCCGATGACCGTGATGCAGCTCGCCGGCTTCCCCGCCGAAGTCATCGATTCCGTGGTGTCGGTGATGTGCCGGATGGCATTCGACTTCGGACTGTGGAGCGACGGCGTCTCGCCGCTGTTGTTCGTCTGCGAAGAGGCGCATCGCTACGCGTCCGCCGACCGCAGCATCGGGTTCGGACCGACCCGCAAGGCGGTCTCGCGCATCGCCAAGGAAGGCCGCAAATACGGCGTCTATCTCGGGCTGGTCACGCAGCGTCCCGCCGAACTCGATGCCACCATCATTTCCCAGTGCAACACGCTGTTCACGATGCGCCTTGCCAACGAGCGCGACCAGGCGCTGCTGCGCTCGGCGGTGTCCGACGCCGCGGCCAACTTGCTGTCCTTCGTGCCCTCGCTCGGCACCCGCGAAGTGCTGGCGTTCGGCGAAGGCGTGGCGCTGCCGACCCGCCTGCGCTTCAAGGAAGTGCCCCCGCATCAATTGCCGCGCAGCGAAGCCACCATCGCAACCGTGCCCTCGGTCGCCGCCGGCCACGACATGCATTTCGTGAGCGCAGTGTTGGAGCGCTGGCGCGGCGCCACCTCGAGCCGCGACACTCCCAACGATCCCGGCATCAACGACCGCTCCACCGTGCGCGCGATGTCGGTGGAAGCGCCGATGCTGCAGCCATCGATGGGTCTCGATCCCGACCGGTTTTCGCTCTTGAAAAAGCCGCTGCGCTGACAGTTTCGAGCCGGCCAGCGCCCGCGTGAACCTCGCGCGGCCACGCTTTGCGAGAGCAGCCCGCATCGACTATGGTCCGGATCGCCGCATCTGGCGGCGCATAGCCGGAACCTGCCCATGACCCAGCCCATCGCAAAGCGCTTCCCCACCCCTGCGATCAACAGCCTGCCGGACGATATCCGTTCCCGCCTGCTGGCGGTGCAGGAGAAGTCCGGCTTCGTTCCGAACGTGTTCCTGACGCTGGCGTATCGGCCCGACGAATTCCGCGCCTTCTTCGCCTATCATGATGCCCTGATGGAGAAGGACAGCGGGCTCTCCAAGGCCGAGCGCGAGATGATCGTGGTGGCGACGTCGAGCGCCAACCAGTGCCAGTATTGCGTGATCGCGCATGGCGCCATCCTGCGCATCCGGGCGAAGAATCCGCTGATTGCAGACCAGATCGCCGTCAATTACCGCAAAGCCGACATCACGCCGCGCCAGCGCGCCATGCTCGATTTCGCGATGAAGGTGAGCACTGATGCGCAGAAGATTTCCGAGGAGGATTTTGCCGCGGTCGCGGCCCACGGCTTTTCCGACGACGACATCTGGGACATCGCCGCGATCGCGGCGTTCTTCGCGCTGTCGAACCGGATGGCGAACGTCACCGCGATGCGTCCGAACGACGAATTTTATCTCATGGGACGGCTGCCGAAATAAGGCTGCGCCGGATGTCGGACGCGTTTCGCCGATTGAGGCACAGGCGGCATTGGCCTATCGTCGCGCGACCTGAACCCTGAGGACATCGCATTGTTCGACTGGCCGGAGATTGCGTTGCGTCTTGGCGTTGCCGCGCTGGCGGGCAGCCTGATCGGTCTCAATCGCGATCTTCACGGCAAGCCGATCGGCCTCAAGACGCTTGGCCTGGTGGGACTTGCCACCGCCATGGTCGTGATGGCGGCCGATCCGCACCCCGACAGCACGCGAGTTTCCGACGCCGCCTCCAGGACCATTCAGGGCATCCTCACCGGCATCGGCTTTCTCGGCGCCGGCGTCATCGTCCGCGCCGAGCATCATTTCCGGGTTCGCGGCCTCACCAGCGCCGCCTGCACCTGGCTCGCGGCTTGTGTCGGCATCGCCTGCGGCGTCGGGCAATGGCGGATTGTCGCCGTCGCGCTCGTGTTCGCCTTCATACTTCTGACCGTCGGCCGGCGGCTCGAGCGCCGGCTGCATCAAGCGCTCGGCGGCAGGGACGAGCCGGAGCCGAAGCCGCCAGCGTCTTTTCCGCCTGCCAGTACGCCGGCGCCCTAGTCGTCCGAGGCGGCGCCGCACCAGCCCGGCAGATAGACCGCGTCCTTGCTCTTGGCAAAACCCAGCGCTTTCTCGATCGCCTTCTCGAAATTGGCATCCACGCTCTTGCGCGGGATCTTGCGGCGCAGGAAATCCGCCCACAGGAATTCGCTGAACGGCGTCGTATCCTTGGCAAAACCGCCGACCCGCCGCAATTCGCCGGCGAGGCTGCGGAACGGATCGTCCTTCAGGTCCACCACCGACTTCGGGATGTCCTTGAAATGGTGACGTTCGCCCTTGGCGTCGTAGGGATAGACCCATTTGTGATTGTCGAGCACGCCCCAGAACGCGTCCTTATCAACCATGGTGAGATCGGCGATCACGCTCACCAGAATGTCCTTGATGCCCTCCTCGTGGAGCGCGCGCGCCAGATGATGGTGGTCGACGACATAGTGCAGCTTGCCCGGTCCCAGCACCACGGGGATCATATGCCTGCCGAGAAACTCGCCCTGCTTCTTCTTCGACTTCTGTTCCTTCCAACGTTCCCGCAAGCGCTTGCGCTTTTCCTTGACCTCGATCATTCCGACCGTCATCTGGGTCGGACGCAGCGAGAGGATCGGGATCGGCTGGAGGATCGGTTCGCGCGTATTCGCCATGTTCGAAACTCCGGACAAATTGGCAAAAAATGCTCTGAAACGGCAACGATTATGCCATGATGGCGCAAGCCGTGGAATGGCCCTGGAACCGGGATCGGCCCAGGCGGGAGCTGGTTTGCGTCCAGCGGCGCGCCACATTCATCGAAGGAGAGCATGATCTTTTCGCCAAGGAGTATTCGCGAGCGAGCATCCCAGCCGCAGATCATCCGGCTCGGCGGCCGCGAAGTCATCGCCGAAGGCCTCAATCTCAGTTTCTGGGCCGATATCAGCCACCGCTGCATGACGGCGTCGTGGCCGGCCTTCATCGCCGGCGCCGTACTGGTGTTCGTCGCCTTCAACGCGGTTTTCGCCGTGTTCTACTGGATCGGAAACCAGCCGATCGCGAACGTCCCCGGCGGCGCCTATATCGATTACCTCTATTTCAGCATCGAGACGCTTTCGACCGCCGGCTACGGCGACATGCATCCGCAGACCCACTACGGGCATTTCATCGCCGCGGTTGAGCTGTTCACGGGCATCTTCTCGATGTCGCTGATGACCGGATTGATCTTCGCGCGGTTCTCGCGGCCGCGCGCGCGGCTGCTGTTCGCCGAAAACCCGGTGATTTCAAGCCATGAAGGCAAGCCGACCCTGATGGTTCGCTTCGCCAATGAACGTCACAACGTCATCGGCAACGCCACCGCGAGGGTGTGGATGCTCAGGAACGAATCTAGTCTGGAGGGCACGCCATTCCGCCGGTTTTACGAACTGCCGCTGTTGCGGAACGAGCACCCCGCGCTCGCCTTGAGCTGGACGCTCTATCACGTGCTGGACGAGCAGAGCCCGCTCTACGGGCTCGACGCCGACGACTTCGATGGACAGGAGGTTGCATTGATGGTGGTGGTGTCCGGATATGACGTTGTTGCGGCGCAAACCGTCCACGCGCGACAGACCTACCGTCATTCCGACATTCGCTTCGGCCACCGCTACGC
>JBAUUA010000837.1:0-2051 GCA_049582465.1 Bradyrhizobium sp.
GCGGCGAAGGCGGTGCGCGGCGCGCCGCTCTTTTCCCGCCACACCTCCGGGCGCTTTGTGTCGTAGATGCCCTCCGCCTCCCGCGCCAGCAGTTCCACTTCCTCAGGCGCGAATAACTCCGGCAGAAACAGCCAGCCCTCCCGGTTGAAATCGTCGATCTGCTGCTGGGTCAGCTTCATGGGTAGTTCCTCCTCGCGTTTTTGGGGCAAGGCCCGCTTATCTTGTTTGGAGAGAGATTAGCACCGGAGCCGGGGTTTACCAGCCCAGGCTGGGCGCAGAGCCGTGGCCAGAGCACCGGCATAATCCCCGCAATAGTCCACCGCGGCAGGCGATAACAGTTCGACCGTTGTCGAATCATCCGTGCACCTCCCGAAGGTAGGGTGGCGGCTGCATTGATGCAGGGGGGGTGACATGATCGAGCGGCTGCGCGTGGAACCGATATCGGGCTATCTGGAACGGCGCCGCAAAGGCCCGATTTACCCCGTGATCGTCGCCAACGGCTTCGTCTATCTGTCCGGCCTGCCGCCCTTCGATCCCGAAAGCGGTGATGTCAAGCCGGCTCCGTTCGAACGGCAGGCCGAGATCGTGCTCGATCAGATGAAGCTGTGCCTCGAAGCCGCAGGCTCGTCGCTCGCGAAGGTCGTCAAATGCAATGTCTATTGCACGCCCGATCCATCACACTTCGGCCTGTTCAATGAGGTTTACGCGCGCTATTTCCCGGCCGAATCGCCCGCCCGCATCTTTCTGCACGTGCCGTCATGGCCGGGGCCGTTCGACGTGGAAGTCGATTGCGTGGCGGTTCTCTAGCCGGTCACTCCGCCAAAAACGCCAGCACGACCCTGCAAAATTCCTGCGGCGCCTGCTCGAACATCCAGTGACCGGCGCTGGCGATCATCGCGGTCCTCGAGCCCGCCACATGTGGCGCCAGCGCGCCGTGCACGGCGGCCAGCGCGCCCCTGGTTTCGGCGCCGCCGATGAACAGTGTGGGCGTCCGGATCGACTCCGCGTCGGCCTTTGCATAGGGCCGGCGATTTTCGCCGACTTGCCCGATCAACGTAAAGGCATTGTCGCGCAACTGCTGTTTCGGCGCGGCGGGCAGCCGCGCCCAGGCGCCGTCGCCTTCGATCCCGTCGAAGAAATTCTTCAGCGCGCCGTCGATATCGCCGGCCTTGACCTTTTCGGCGGAAGCCATGATCCGAGCACCGAGCGGGGAAGGCGAAGGCGGCGCAGGGTCGAGCGATGCATCGAGGTCGCCGCCCGGCTCGGCCAGCACCAGCTTGCGGAGCCACTCCGGCCGCTGTTGCGCCACCCGGAACGCGATATGTCCGCCACGGGAATGCCCCATCAGGTCGATCGGCTTCGGCGCGATCTGCTCGATGAAGCCGATCACGTCGGCGACGTGCTGCGCCATCTTATAGTCGTCGCCGACGCCGTCCCAGTGCTCGGGAAAGAAGTGCCTGAGGCTGACGGCGATCACGCGGTGCTTCCTCGACAACGGCCCGTAGACCGCGGACCAGGTGCGGAAATCGCCGAGCGTGCCATGCACGCAAAGCAGCGGCGGTCCCGCGCCGACCTCGAGATAGGCCATGTCGTAGCCATTGACGTGAAGCGTTCGCATTTCTACTCCGCCAGGAAATCCAGCACGATCTCGCAATATTTCTGTGGCGCCTGCTCGAACATCGGATGGGTGGCGCCCGGGATCATCGCGATCTGCGACCCCTTCACATGCTTGGCCAGCGTATGCAGCACCTGCGGCAGCATGCCCTTGGTATTGGCGCCGCCGATGAACAGCGTCGGGTTGGCGATCGCCTCAGCGTCGGCTCTTGAGAATGGCGGACGGTTATCCCTGACCTGCCCGATCAGCGTCATGGCGTTGTCCCGCAACAGTTGCTTCGCCGCCGCCGGCACCCGTTTCCAGGCGCCCGGGCCTTCGAGCGCGTCCATGAAGAACGTCAGGCCCCCGTCGATATCGCCGGCCGCGATCTTTTCGGCCGCGGCTGCGAAGCGCGCGGCGAGCGGGGAAGGCGCGTCGGGTTTGGCTGCCGGGTCGA
>JBAUUA010000838.1:0-2247 GCA_049582465.1 Bradyrhizobium sp.
CGGTGCGGCAGCGCTATCGCATGGTCGAACTGCAGCGCTGGCGACAAGCGCGGCCTGACATTCCATCTTCAGCCGGAGAACTGGCCGTTCAACGCGCGGCTGGCCGACGGCGTGGTGATCGCGGCGATCGAGGCCGGGCTCGATCCCGAGCCGTTCATGCGGCGGGCATTCGCGGCGGTGTGGGAGGATCAGCTCAAGATGACTGACCCGGCGATCTTGATCAAGCTGGCCGACGAATCCGGGCTTCCCGGCAAGCAGTTGGTCGAGCGCTCGGGATCCGAGGAGATCAGTACGGCCTATGAGCAGAACCGCCAGGACGCGATGGCCGGCGACGTGTTCGGTTCGCCGGTCTACGTGCTCGACGGCGAGGTATTCTGGGGACAGGATCGGATCGAATTGCTCGCGGATGCGTTGAAATCAGGCCGCGCACCCTACCGTTCGCAGGTGTAGGATCAGGAGAAAGCAAGATAGGTTTTGAGGCGGAGTACTCCCATGATGACAGCGATGTCGCCCTCGAAATTTTCTGCCATCCCCGCTGCGGTTTTGATGCTCTACCTCGCCGGAATGGCCGGCACGCGCGCGGAGCCGATGCCCGATAGCGAGAACGGCCGCTATGTGCTGTCGCCGGTTACGGATGGCGTGATCAAGCTCGACACCAGGACCGGTGACGTTTCGACCTGCAACAATAGCGGCGCAGGCTGGGCCTGCTATGTGGTGCCGGACGAACGTGCGGCTTTCGATGCGGAAATCGGACGGCTGCAGGCCGAGAATGAAAAGCTGAAAGCGCAATTGGCGGCGCGCGAACCGACGGTGTCGGGCAAGATCGACGAGCCGCTGCCGAAATCGGATTCGCTCAAGCAACCCGAACCGAAGGTCGGCGAGAGCGACCGCAAGATCGAAATCCCGCTGCCGAGCGATCGCGACATGGATCGCATGATGTCGTTCCTGGAGCAGGCGTGGCGGCGGCTGGTCGATATGGCCAACCGGATGCAGAAGGATGTCGCAGGCAAGATTTGAGTGTTGTATTCCCTCCGCGTCGTCCCTGCGAAAGCAGGGACCCATAACCACCGCTGCGGATAGATTAAAAAGATATCAACTTCGACCGTCTGAAAACGAGAGGCCGCGGAGTATGGGTCCCTGCTTTCGTAGGGACGACATGTGGAGAATTTACTCGTGACTTCACCCAAATCGCTCTCACGCTCTGCGCCATCCAGCATTAGCGCCACGACCATCGTTTCCTCGATGCTGGCCGTGCAAACTCCCGGACGCGGCTTTACCGATCTCACCGCCGAGGTCGCGAAATTCGTCAGCGACGCGGGTGCGAAAGAAGGCGCGGTGACGCTGTTCGTCCGCCACACCTCCGCGTCGCTGACGATCCAGGAAAATGCCGATCCGACCGTGCTCGCCGATCTGACGACGGCGCTCGATCGCCTCGCGCCGGAGGATGCCGGATGGCGCCACGACACCGAAGGCCCCGATGACATGCCCGCACATGTCAAGACCATGCTGACGGCGACCTCGTTGCATATTCCCGTCCTCAAAAGCGAACTCGCGCTGGGAAGGTGGCAGGCGATCTACCTGATCGAGCACCGCCGCCGGCCGCATCGGCGGGAGATCGTGCTGCAGTTTGTCGGAGCCAGCGCATGATCCGCCAAAGCATGCCCTCGGGCTTCACCCGGGGGGTAAGCGGTTCGGCGACGAGAGCATGCGCCGTTCATAAATTCTGAAAAAGCAAAACCGGCCGCGGAGCAATCCGCGGCCGGCTTGTTGCGTCAGTCTCGTCCGGGGGCTGTCGCCGCCGGCCAAAGAAACTATCAGTTCGTCCTGATATCGACGTCCTTGGTTTCCGGCAGGAAGAAGAAGCCGACGACCGCGGTGATCGATGCGAAGATGATCGGATACCAGAGGCCCGCGTAGATATCGCCGGTCGAGGCCACGATCGCGAACGCGGTCGCGGGCAACAATCCGCCGAACCAGCCGTTGCCGATGTGGTAGGGCAGCGACATCGAGGTGTAGCGGATCTTGGTCGGGAACAGTTCGACCAGCATCGCCGCGATCGGGCCGTACACCATGGTGACGAAGATCACCAGGATGAACAGCAGTCCGATAATCGCTGCAACCTGCGGACGGAAGATATCGAACGGATTCGACATCTTCACGATGCCCGCATCGCCCGGCTTCGGATAGCCCGCGGCTCCGATCGCTGCGGTCAACGCCGGGTTGCCGGTCTTGACGTCAGTGTAGGGC
>JBAUUA010000839.1:0-2582 GCA_049582465.1 Bradyrhizobium sp.
CTCGGCGTCAACGTGCCGGGCAACGTGCAGACCTACCGGCCGATGTGAGATTGGCGGAGACGCCAGCTATCAGCGTCGTCCCTGCGAAAGCAGGGACCCATACGCCGCGGCTCCGCTGATTAGAGGCGGTGGCTGACACCTTACTCAACCAACTGAACTCCGTGGTTATGGGTCCCCGCTTTCGCGGGGACGACGACAGGGCTGTGAGCGCTACCCTCACGCCTTCTCCAGCGCCGCGTACAGGTCCTCGATCAGATCGTCGGCATGTTCGAGCCCGGCGGAGAAGCGAATAAAACCTTCGCTGATGCCGAGTTCGGCGCGCGCCTCCGGCTTCAGCCGCTGATGCGTGGTGGTGGCGGGATGGGTGACGAGGCTCTTGGCGTCGCCGAGATTGTTGGAGATCCGCGACAGTTTCAGCCCGTTGAGCGTGCGGAACGCCGCAGGCTTGCCGCCCTTGACCTCGAAGCCGATCAGCGTCGATCCGGCGCGCATCTGCTTCTTCACCAAAGCGGCCTGCGGGTGATCGGCGCGGCCGGGATAGATCAGCCGCGAGATCTTCGGATGCTTTGCCAGCGCCTCGGCGATCGCGGCCGCGGTTTCGGTCTGCGCGCGCACCCGGACGGCCAGCGTCTCCAGCCCCTTCAACAGGATCCAGGCGTTGAACGGCGACATCGACGGGCCGGTCTGGCGCATGAAGTTGTGGATGTGTTCGGCGATGAACGCCTCCGACGACAGGATGACGCCGCCGAGGCAGCGGCCCTGGCCGTCGATATGCTTGGTGGCGGAATACACCACGACATCCGCACCCAAGGTCAGCGGGCTCTGCCAGATCGGCGTCGCGAATACGTTGTCGACGATCAGCCGCGCGCCGCCGGCATGGGCGATTTCCGCGATGCTGCCGATGTCGAGCACGTCGAGCGTCGGATTGGTCGGGCTTTCGAGGAAGCAGCTCTTGGTGTTCGGCCGCATCGCCTTGCGCCACTGGTCGAGATCGAGGCCGTCGACCAGGGTGGAGGAGATGCCATAGCGCGGCAGCAGATCCTCCACCACGTAGCGGCAGGATCCGAACATCGCCTTCGCCGCCACCACGTGATCGCCTGCTTTCAGCGGCGCGAGAATGGCGGTCGTCACCGCGGCCATGCCGGTGGCGGTGGCGCGGGCGGCTTCGGCGCCTTCGAGCTCGATCATGCGGCGCTCGAACATCGAGATGTTGGGATTGGAGAAGCGCGAATAGATGAAGCCGGGGTCCTCGCCCTTGAACCGCGCCTCGCATTGCTCGGCGGTGTCGTAGACGAAGCCCTGCGTCAGGAACAGCGCTTCGGACGTCTCGGCGAATTGCGAGCGCAAGGTGCCGGAATGGACCAGCCGGGTTTCGGGGCGGTAGCGGGCCGTGGGCGACGTGGGCTTGGTAGTCTCAGACATGTGACCTCCTGCGTGACCACCCCAAGGAAAACCTTGAGGAAATGGTCACAAAAAAACCGGCCTGGAAAAATTCCACAGGCCGGGATCACACTGTCCCCGGCCTGTTTAGCGACTTATTTAACGTGGCTGCAAGCCGGCCGGCTCAAATCACCACGGGATAAGTCATGCTGATATTCCCTCGCGCCCTTCCCGTCAAGGCGACCATCGGATAACCGGTAAAAGTCCGTATTTTCAGCGTCTGGATGGCTATAACCAGGTCATCCACAAGGACCCGATCGTGAGTTTCACGCTTCCAGCCGGCGCCAATGGCATTCTGCCCGACCGCATGATCGCGGCGATGGCGGATGCCGGCCTGATCCTGCCGGCCTATCCCTTCGTCGAAAGCCAGATCCAGCCGGCGAGCCTGGACCTGCGCCTCGGCGACATCGCCTACCGGGTCCGCGCGAGCTTTCTGCCGGGGCCGGGCGCGACGGTGGCGGAGCGCATCGACGAATTGAAGCTGCACGAGATCAACCTCGCCGACGGCGCGGTGCTGGAGACCAACTGCGTCTACATCGTGCCGCTCCTGGAGAGCCTCGCGCTGCCGCCGGAGATCGTCGCCGCCGCCAATCCGAAAAGCTCGACCGGGCGGCTCGATGTGTTCACCCGCGTGATCGCCGATGGCACGAGGCGGTTCGACATGATCGGCGCCGGCTATCACGGCCCGCTCTATGCGGAGATCAGCCCGAAGACGTTTCCGGTGCTGCTGCGCGAGGGCTCGCGGCTGAGCCAGGTGCGCTTCCGCACCGGCGAGGCGATCCTCAACGCCGCCGAACTCGGGGCGCTCCACAAGAAGGAGCGGCTGGTCGACATCGACGATGCCGATCTGGTCCATGGCGTGGCGCTGAGCGTGGACCTCTCGGGCAAGAACGCCAACGGTTTCGTCGGCTATCGCGCCAAACGCCACACCGGCGTGGTCGATATCGACCGCCGCGGCGGTTACGCGATCGACGAATTCTGGGAGGCGATCGCGGCGCGTCCCGACGGCAGCCTCATCCTCGATCCCGGCGAGTTCTATATCCTCGCCTCGAAAGAGGCGGTGCAGGTGCCGCCGGATTACGCCGCCGAGATGGTGCCGTTCGATCCGCTGGTCGGCGAATTTCGGGTGCACTATGCGGGCT
>JBAUUA010000840.1:0-1858 GCA_049582465.1 Bradyrhizobium sp.
GGTGAGCGCCTCGCCGCCCAGCGCCTCGGCGAGCCGCAGCGTATCGGCAAGCCGGTCGCGCTGCTCGTCGGTCAATTGCAGGCTGCGCCGCGTCTCGATGCTGACAGCGGTCCAGGGCGCATGCAGCCGGTCCGCCAGTCGCTTGGTGTAGCGCACGAGCCCCGCCGCCCGCGGGTCCTCGCTGACGCAGACCAAAGCGCGTTCACCCGCCGCCCAGGGGCCGGCGATGGCGTTGGCCTGCATGTGGGTCAGCAGCTGCTCGTCGACCCGCTCGGCAGTCCGCCGCAGCGCCAGCTCGCGCAATGCGGTCAGATTGCCCGGCGAGAAATAATGCTCGAGCGCCCGCTCCGCCTGCTTGGAGACGTAGACCTTGCCCTCCTTCAGCCGCTGGATCAGGTCGTCGGGCGTCAGATCGATCAGCTCGATCGCGTCGGCGCGGTCGAACACCGAATCCGGCACGGTCTCGCGCACCCGCACATGGGTGATCTGCGCGACCACGTCGTTGAGGCTCTCGATATGCTGGATATTGACGGCGGTGTAGACGTCGATGCCGCGCGAAAGCAACTCCTCGACGTCGAGATAACGCTTGGGGTGACGGCTGCCGGGCGCGTTGGTGTGGGCGAGTTCATCGACCAGTGCGATCTGCGGGTGGCGCGCGATCAGCGCATCGAGATCCATCTCCTCGATGCGCTGATCCTTGTAGTCGATCCGCTTGCGCGGCACGACTTCAAGGCCATGCAGCAGCGCTTCGGTCTCGGCGCGCCCATGGGTCTCGACCACGCCGACCACGACATCGGCGCCCGCCTTCCGTTTGGCATGGGCGCTTTGCAGCATCTCGTAGGTCTTGCCGACGCCAGGGGCGGCGCCGACGAAGATCTTCAGCCGGCCGGCGCGGCTGTCCTCGCGCCGGGCTGTTTCCAGCAGGGCTTCCGGCGAGGGGCGCTGTTCGGGATCGCGGCGCTGCTGGACCATGACGGGAATATAGTCCCTAGGCCCGCCGCATCCTAGCCTCCATCACTTCGCTGCCGCTCCGTCGAGCGCCAGGTTCAGCGCCAGCACGTTGACCCGGGGCTCGCCCAGCAAACCGGCAAGGCGACCCTGGGTGTTCTCGTTAACCAACGCGCGGACGCGATCCTCCGGCATGTTGCGGGCCTTGGCGACCCGAGGCACCTGGAACAGCGCGGCTTCCGGCGAGATGTCGGGATCGAGGCCGCTGGCGGAAGTGGTGACGAGATCCATCGGAATGTCGGCTGAAGGATTTTCCGCCTTCAGCTTGTCGACATCTTCCTTGACCCGGTCGACCAGCGCCTTGCTGGTCGGGCCGAGGTTGGAGCCGCCCGAATTGGCCGCATTGTACGGGGCCGGAACGGTCTTGGTGGAATCGGCCGGGTCTGGCGCGGTCGTCGCCGAGGGCCGGCCATGGAAGTATTTGTCGTCCTTGAATTCCTGCCCGATCAGGCCGGAGCCCACCACTTTGCCGTCGCGCTCAATCAGGCTGCCCTGCGCCTGCTTCGGGAAGATCACGCCCGCAATCGCGGTCATGGCCAGTGGATAGGCAAGGCCCGTGATCAGGGTCAACAGGACCAGGAGCAGGATGGCGGGACGAATTTCTTTCAACATGACAGGTCTCCTAAGAGTTTCGTCATTGCGAGGAGCGAAGCGACGAAGCAATCCAGCTTTTTTTCGGTTCGGCGATGGATTGCCACACTGGCCTCGCCATGACGGTTCAAACCAGGTGCAAGGCGGCGACGACGAGGTCGATCGCCTTGATGCCGATAAAGGGAATGATGATGCCGCCGAGGCCATAGACCAGCAGGTTACGGCGCAACAGCGCGCCGGCCCCGATCGCGCGATAGGC
>JBAUUA010000841.1:0-3924 GCA_049582465.1 Bradyrhizobium sp.
GAGCATTGCCGGTCTCGCCGACATGCAACCGGTCCCGCCGAGCTTTCAGCCAAGGCTGGGAGCGAAAGTGCCGAAGGAGCTGAGCCTATCGCAGGTGCCCGGCATCGTCAGAGGGGTGGCTCCGCCCGCGGCGAACTATCAGTACGCTATGCTCGATGACAAGGATCTCCTGCTGGTCAAACCGCAAGGCGGAACCATTGCCGACGCGATTCATCTCAACCGCCGTCTCTAGGGCAAAGACACCACGCAGTCTGCCTCCTCCAGCAGCTGCGTGGCAGACATAAGCAACTCCGCCTCTATTGTTGCGTGAGCGTAACCGGCGCCTTATCGAACGTGTGTAGATAGGCGATCAGGTCCTTGATCTTCTGCTCGTCCTTGATCCCAGCAAAGGCCATCTTTGTGCCGGGCACCTTGACCTTCGGATCCTTGATGTATTCCGAGAAGGTTGCCTCATCCCAGGTGATACCTGAGCCCTTGTTGGCGGCAGAGTAGTTATAGCCCTCGACCGAGCCTGCCTTGCGTCCGAACAGCCCGTTGAGGACTGGCCCGACGGCATTCTTCGCCGTGTCGCCAACCTGGTGACAGGCCTTGCAAACGGCGAAGACCTTTGCGCTCGCGGCCGCATCTTGGGCACTGGCTTGGCCGACTCCGGCCGCGACGAATAAGACTGTGAGGACAATTCGTTTCATCCGTTTTTCCTTTCTATGGTTTCAAAGGTCACAACTTCAAATAGCGAGTTCGAAAGACTTCCCCGCCGCGTCGATGAGATGCACACGCTCGATGTCCACGTGCGACAGCAGCGATCGGATTAGGTCTTTGGGCATCAGGCTGAACGCCGTTGACAACGCATCCGCGGCGGTCGCGCTCTGGGAAACAGTCGTCACGCTTCTGTAACGGTCGGCACAGCCGCCCGTCCGGGGGTCGAAGAGATGGTTGAAACGGCCCTGCGGGTCGAACCGGAAACCGTAGGCGCCCGAGGTCGATACGGCGCGGTCGACGATCGGCAGCACCGTTTCCGTCCGCCCCACGACTTCCGGATCTGCAACGCCGACTTCCCAGGGACGGCCGTCCGGACGCGAGCTGATGGCGCGCGTCTCTCCCATGTCGACCAGGCTGTGGGCGATGCCGTGCGCCCGCAGCAGGTCGACCACCTTGTCGGTCACGTAGCCTTGCGCGATTCCGTTCAGGGTCACGGCCATGCCGCGTGGCATCGCGATCCGGTCGCGACCGATCGACAGCCTACGGTAATCGACACGGGCGAGGGCTGCCTGGAGCGCCGCCGGCGCCGGTCCGGCCGGATCGGGATCTTCTCGGGAGAAGTGGCTGACGTAGAGGTCCCACAACGGCTGCACGGTCGGATCGAACAGACCGCCCGTCTGCTCGGAGTAGTGCTGCGACGTCGCCATGAGATCGACCATTTCGGTCGCGGGGTCGACCAGAATGCCCGTCCGGTTCAACTCGACTAGCGCGGAGTCCTCCAGATAGAGACTGAACAGCCTCTCCAGCCGACGCGCTTCGGCGCAAGCCACCGAGATCAGCCGTTCCGCTTCGTGACGGTTCTCATGGTGGACCTCCATCGTCGCGATGGCTCCGAGCATTGTCCCGCGCCAGGTGACCAGCGTCGTATCCGCGCGAACAGGGCGGCCGAAAGTGGCAACCGAAAGGCCTGCGGCTGCCGCACTGATCCGAATGAACCGTCGCCGTGAGATCGTCCGTGTCATCGTGTCCTCCTCAATTGGTGGACCGATACCGCCCGTCGGCATCGTCATTCGGGGCCGAGCCCGCCTTGTCGTCACCGGATGCCAGCACATAATCGCGAGGCACCTCCTCGAACGTAACGATGCGGCCGCCATTGTCGGCCACGAATTTCTCCGCTGCATCGCGATCCGAGAAAGGCACGGCCTCGTCGCCTCCCATGCCGCCCTTGAGCCGACTGCCGATCACGAACAGCGCTTTCCGCGCCTCGACCCAGTTGTCGGCACCCGGCTTGTCCCAGTTCGGCGCCTT
Organism: Bradyrhizobium sp.; assembly: GCA_049582465.1. Lineage (GTDB taxonomy): Bacteria > Pseudomonadota > Alphaproteobacteria > Rhizobiales > Xanthobacteraceae > Bradyrhizobium. The sequence continues at coordinate 2,008 of JBAUUA010000841.1, forward strand.
GCCCATGTCCGAGACGTAGATCGCCTGAATATCCTTCGGCTCGTCCGGCAGCATCGTGAACGCGATGGTGTCGCGTACCGAAGAGAACCAGACTGGTTCGATCAGGCTCGCGGCAAAGATCTGTCCCTTCGGTCCCGGATGCTCGAGCAGGTTCATGCCGCAATAGTGGCCGATGGCCTCGGCGGTCATCTTCCGCGGCTGGGGAACCTCGGCCGCCTGTTTCTGGCAACCGGCAAGCGCAACCGGAATCAAGATCGCGAAGGCAAGTGCGAGGTGCCTCATAGCTCCCTCCTGGAAAAGGCCAGCGCGGCGAAGCTGAGCGGGACCACCGTCCACAACGTCAACGCCAGCTGCAGTACCTGGACGGACAACGACGTGTTTCGGGCAAGGCCCGCCATCCCTGCAAATGTACTGACGTTGGCAAATCCGGTCAGATTTAACAGCCGGTAGACGTCCGTCGGGTTGAAGAGAAGCATCGCATTGAGCGCGCTCGCAGTGATGTTGCGGCCCTGATCCAGCGCGAGCAGACCGAGGAGCGCCATGTCGTAGATCAGGACGAGAAGCAGCCAGAGCCCTATCGAGATGCCGGCGGCCGTGCCGCGGTCCCGCACCAGGGCGCTTACCAAATAGCCAATCGCGACGAACACGGCGCCAAGCAGCACGGAAGAGCCGATCATCGCCGCAAACGGAGCGAGGCTGTCTTGATCGATCCGGTTTCCGGTCGCCATCAGTGCGGCAGCGGCCAAGCCGTAACCGAGGCAAGTGGCGAAGGCGAGCACGGCAAGATGCCCGAGGAATTTGCCGAGCAGGACCTGCCGGCGCGCGACCGGATAGCTGAGCAGCAGCAGCATCGTTCCGCGCTCCATGTCGCCGACGATGGTGTCGTGCGAGATCAGAAGCCCAATCAGGGGAACGAGGAAAATCGTTAGACTCGAGAGACTGACGATAACGACGTCGAGCGCGCGAACGCCGACCGTTCCCGTTGGCGCGCTGCCAAGAAAGGTCAGTGACAAAGCCAAGGCCCCAAGCAGCAGCGTCGCCGCCAGCACCCAGCGGTTCCGGATTGCTTGGCGGATCTCCTTTCTCGCAACGGTGAGGACCGCGTTCATGGCGTCTCCTCCGCTTGCCGGAGAAAATGTGCGTAGAGCTCGTCAAGATTGGGCGGTACGATGTCCACATCCTCGAGCGTCGTTCCGGCTGCTGTAGCGCAGCGCGAAAGCTCGATCTTCTGCTCGGGCGCAGCGTCGATCTCGACGACATGACCGTTCAACCGCCGGCAGGGCGCGCTCGTGGGCAGCCAGGATGGCACTTCGCCGGGCGCGAGGCCGGCGACCTTGAGGCGCATCTTGGTCGGCAATCGCGCGATGTTGCGCAACCTGTCTATCGAGCCGTCCGCGACCTTGACCCCGCGATTCATGATGATGACGCGTCCCGCTCGCTCTTCAAGCTCCGTCAGCGCGTGCGACGACAGCAGGACGGTGGTGCCCTCGGCGGCGAGCCGCTGGATCACCTCGTAGAAGGTCTGCCGCAGCTCCGGATCGAGGCCGGTGGTCGGTTCGTCCAGCAGCAGCACCCGCGGCCGGCCGATCAGCGCCTGTGCGAGCCCTAAGCGCTGCCGCATGCCCTTCGAATAGGTGCCGACACGACGGCCGGCAGCGGCACCGAGGCCGACGGCATCAAGCAGCTCCAGAGCCTTCACAACGGACTCACGCTTCAGCCGGGCATAAAAAGTCTGCGTCTCGCGGCCGGTCAGGGCGGCGTCGAAGGAGACGTTTTCCGGAAGATATCCGAGATGCTGGCGGCCGGCGAACTGACCGGCGGCAGGATTGTCGCCGAGCACCACGATCGACCCGCCCGTCGGGCGGATCAAGCCCAGCATCAGCTTCATCAACGTAGTTTTGCCGGCGCCGTTGTGGC
>JBAUUA010000842.1:0-2303 GCA_049582465.1 Bradyrhizobium sp.
GGTCGCCGCCGGGCTCGGGCGTGAGCGAAATCCGGATGGTGTCGCCGATGCCGTCCTGCAGCAGGATGCCGAGCGCGGCGGAAGAAGCGACGATGCCCTTCGACCCCATGCCGGCCTCGGTGAGGCCGAGATGGATGGCGTAATCCGACCGCGACACGAGAACCTTGTAGACCGCGATCAAATCCTGCACCGCGGAGACCTTGGCCGACAGGATGATGCGGTTCCTGGCCATGCCGAGTTCCTCGGCGCGCGCCGCCGACAACAGCGCCGACTGCACCATCGCCTCGCGCGTCACCGCGCGGGCTTCGAGCGGCTCGGGCAATTTGGCATTGTCTTCCATCAGCCGGGTGAGCAGTTCCTGGTCGAGCGAGCCCCAATTGGCGCCGATCCGCACCGGCTTGTCGTTCTTGTTGGCGATCTCGATGATGTCCGCGAACTGGGTGTCGCGCTTGTTCTTGAAGCCGACATTGCCGGGATTGATGCGGTACTTGTCGAGCGCTTCGGCGCAGGCCGGATAGTCGGCGAGCAGCTTGTGGCCGATATAGTGGAAATCGCCGATCAGGGGCGTGGTGACGCCGCGCTTGCGCAGGCCGTCGCGGATATGCGGCACGGCGGCGGCGGCCTCCTCGCGGTCGACCGTGATCCGCACCAGTTCGGAACCGGCGCGCGAAAGCGCTGCGACCTGGGCGATGGTGCCCTCGACATCGGCGGTGTCGGTGTTGGTCATCGACTGCACCACGATCGGCGCGCCGCCACCGACGGCGACATTGCCGACCATGACCTGGGTGGTTTTGTGCCGGGCATTGGGGCCGGCGGCGTCGTTCTCTGGCGGTTTTACGGGCTTGTTCATGGGGTCTCGGATATCAGGTTTTGGTGACATTCAGCAATGGATCCGTGGGAACCGGGACCACGGAACTGGGACGGTTAACGAGGTAAAGCCCGGCAATCACCAGGAGCGCGGCAGCGCCGAAGGCGATCGTCAGGGTGTCATGCATGATGAAATAGCTAGCCACGACGCCAAACAAAGGGGTGATAAAGGTAAATGCCGACAATTTGCTGGCGGAATAGGTCTTGACGAGCGCAAACCAGATCAAAAAGGTCAATCCGACCACCCAAACCGCCTGATAGACCATCAGGGTCAGCGCCAGCGGGCCGGGACCTCGGGTCAGGGTTTCGCCGGAAAGCCAGGCCGCCAACCCCAGAATCGGAACCGACAGCGCCACCTGGTAGCCCAGGGCCTTTTCGGGTGGGGCCCGCAACAACGGCGTCGCCTTGACCAGGAGCGTGGTCGCCGCCCACAGCGCGCCGCCGCCGACGATCAACAGGTCCCCCAGCAGCACACTGGCATCGACATCGACCTGCGGCACCCCGATCGCGAGCGCGACGCCGGTGAAGCACAGCGCCAGCCCGCCCCATTGCGAGGCCCGCAGCCGCTCGCCGAGAAACTGATAGGATCCGAGCGCCACGAAGAACGGCGCGGTGTAAAGGAACACCACCGCGCGAGAGGCCGAGGTCAACAGCAGGCCGCGATAGATCAGCACGAATTCAAGCCCGAACAGCAGCCCCGCGAACAGGCCGGCGCGCAGCGTGCCGTCGCGCTCGAACAGTTTCACGCCGCGCAGCCGCGCGATCAGAAACAGCACGACCAGCGCGCCCGAGGAGCGGATGGTGGCCTGCAGCATCGGCGGGATATCCGGCAGCGCCAGCTTGACCGCGATCTGGTTGAAACCCCAGCTCAGGCACAGCATGAGCATCAGCGCGACCGCGCCGGGGGTCAGCGGCCGCCCGGCCGATGCAATCGGTTGACTTGAAGACATGTTTCCTCATGGCACGGCTTTTGGCACGGCTTTGCCGCCCTGTTGTTATTTATTCTGGCAGTGCGCGCAAATGCCTGCGATCTCGACCACGGACAATTTCGGCGCAAAACCCAGCGCGCGCGCCGCCGCATTGAGGCTCTGCGCCACCGGGGCCGCCGGAATCTCGCCGACCGACCCGCATTCGTCGCACATCAGGAACGCCACCATCGAAGCCGCGTCATGATCGTGCGCGCAGGCGAGATAGGCGTTGCGGCTTTCGATGCGGTGGACGAGGCCGTTCTCCATCAGGAAATCGAGCGCGCGATAGACCGTGATCGGCGCCGGGCGCGGCATCGACTTGGCGAGTTCGTCGATCACCTCATAGGCGCCGAGCGGACGGTGGCTGGACAACAGCGCCTGCAGCACCTGACGCCGGATCGGGGTGAATTTCTGCGAACGCTGCTTGCATACCTGTTCGGCATGATCGATCGCGTCCGCGGCGCAGCG
>JBAUUA010000843.1:0-3176 GCA_049582465.1 Bradyrhizobium sp.
CTATGATTTCGGCGGCGATCTGATCGCGAGCGGCGTCGCCCCGTTCATCGATGGCCGCACCGAACTCTACGGCGAAAAATTCTTCGTCGATCACAACGCCGCCTCCGGCCTGATGGCCCCGGACAACCTGTTCCGGCTGCTGGAGCAGTACCGGATCGACGCCACCCTGATGCGCACGCAGAGCGCTGCGACCAAACTGCTCGATCACATCGACGGTTGGCAGAAGGTCTATGCCGACGATATTGCCACGATCCATGTCCGCAAAGCCGGCGCGGTGCACACCGCCGAGCCTGCGGTCGATCCGCAGACGAAGTAGCTTCATCCGTCATTGCGCGCCTTCGCGCGATCCCTTGGCTCCCTTGCGCAAACGCTTCGCATTTGTTGCAGGCGATGAAGCATTTGTCGCAGGCGATGAAGGAGGCTTCGCCGTTCAAATGCCAAAATGCTCCCGCACAAATCCTCCGGGAGCCAGCGGTGATATCCGGCAGCAGTCCTGTCCCATTCACCGTCGAATCAAAAAAGCAAAAGGGAGCATGCGTCATGGCCCGAATCGATGTCGGCTATCTGCCCCGGGGAAATCCCTGCGCCCAATGCGGCAAGCCGATCGCCGCCCCGGAGTGGATCGAGCAGGGCCCGGGCCGCATCTCTTATCTCTGGTACTGCCGGGCCTGCGACTACCGGTTCGAGGCCGTGGCGTTCTTCGACGAGTCCAATTCGGATTCCGAGCCGCTCGCGGCGTAGAATCCTGGTTCCGATCGGATCAGAACCAGGATTCTGGTTTGTTGTTTTGACGCGTTTTCTTCACGCGAACCGGTAACCACTTCGCTTGAAAACGCTTTGAACGGAACTCCGGCGCCGGCGTCACGTTGGTTCGGTTTCATCGACCCAGGGAGGGTGACGATGACCGATGTCCTTGCAAGACCCCATCCGCTGATCGCGAGCGATCGCGTCGAAGGCACCGCGGTACGACGGCCGAGCGGCGAGCGGCTCGGCCATATCGAGCGGCTGATGATCGACAAGGTCACCGGCAAGGTGTCTTACGCGGTCCTGAGTTTCGGCGGGTTCCTCTGCATGGGATCCAATTTCCTGCCGCTGCCCTGGGGGCGGCTGCGCTACAATCCAAGGTCCGAAGCCTACGAACTCGACATCGACGAAGACGAACTGCGGCGCGCGCCGTCGTTCCGTGCCGACAAGGATTTCGACTGGGGCGATCGCTCGCAGGAAGCCGAGCTGCATCGCTATTACGGCCTCCCGCCCTACTGGGGCGGGTTCTGATCGCCGTCGGGAATCACGCTTCGATCATCGCGCAAGCGTCACGCGACATCGTTCCATGGAACCTGTCGATGATGCGCCGCGCAATCATGGAAAATCTCTCGGGCGATCCGGAACGGCCGGCGCGGTGACGTGTTCTCTCCCGACAATTGCTTCTCAGGGAGAACACAGATGTTAGTTAAAAATATCATGGCCGGTGTGGCCGCGTCCGCGTTGCTTGCAACCGTTGCGTTTGCGCAGTCGCCGACCACCACGACCGACCGCAACAACAAGGCGCCGGCGGCGAGTTCGACGACCAACGCGTCGTATCAGGGTGACTGGCGCACCTCGAAGCTGGTCGGCCTCAACGTCTACAACAACGAAAACGAGAGCATCGGCTCGATCAACGATCTCCTGACCGACAAGAGCGGAAACATCAAGGGAGTGGTGATCGGTGTCGGCGGCTTCCTCGGCGTCGGCGAGCATCTGGTCGCGGTCGCTTTCGACCAGATCAAATTCGTCGATACGCCGGTTCCGTCGACCACCACGTCGAGCACGGCGCCTGCCTCGGGCACCCGTCCTGCGCCCGCGACCACGACCGGTGCAGCCAGCACCAACACCGCGCCGGCTTCGGCGACGCCGTCGAAGTCCAACCCGTGGTATCCGGACCACGCGGTGCTCAACGCCACCAAGGATCAGCTGAAGCAGATGCCCGAGTTCAAGTATTCGACCTGAAGCAACAGCTGAACAAATTCGCCAAGCGCGTCCGGCTTTGCCGGGCGCGCTTTTGCTTTTGCGCGAACCCGATCCACTTCGCTCCAAAACGCCATGGTGGCTTTCGGGGCTGATCTTGCGATGCTACGCTTCCCGGCGGCAGGAGCACCTGCCTCCTGCCCATACCGAACGGGAGGACGACATGACTGAGAGTGTCTACAAGGTCATTGAGCTGATCGGTACCAGCAAGGAATCATGGGAAAAGGCGGCCGCTGCGGCGGTGGAAAGGGCCGGCAAATCCCTCCGGGACCTCCGCGTTGCCGAAGTCGTGAAGCTCGATCTGCAGCTCGATGCCAAGGGCAAGATCGAGGCTTACCGCGCCAAGCTCAACATCTCGTTCAAATTCGAGGACTGACGCGCCCGTACAGGTCTCGGAAAAAAAGCGCGTCCGGTCATGCCGGACGCGCCCTTGTGCTTGCTTATCTCTCCCCGCGAAGCGGGGGGCGAGGGAGAAGCAATCAGCCCTTGACCAGCGGGCAGCCGCCCTTGTCGAGCGGGCGGAAAGCTTCGTCGCCGGGCACGGTGGCGATCAGCTTGTAGAGATCCCACTCGCCCTTGGACTCTTCCGGCTTCTTCACCTCGAACAGGTACATGTCGTGGACCATGCGGCCGTCGATGCGGATCTTGCCGTTCTTGGCGAAGAAATCGTTGACCGGGGTGGCGCGCATCTGCGCCATCACCTTCGGCGCCTCGTCGGTGCCGATCGCTTCGATCGCCTTCAGGTAATGCATGGTCGCCGAATAGAGCCCGGCCTGGATCATGGTCGGCATGTGTCCGACCTTTTCCATGAAGCGCTTGGAGAAGGCGCGGGTCTCGTCGTTCATGTCCCAGTAGAAGGCGTCGGTGACGATCAGGCCCTGGGTCGCCTTGGCGCCGAGCGCGTGGGTGTCGGTGATCTCCTGCAACAGCGCGATCATCTTCTGGCCGCCCTGGGTGATGCCGAATTCCGCCGCCTGCTTCAGCGCATTGGTGGTGTCGCCGCCGGCGTTCGCCAGCGCCACGACCTTGGCCTTGGAGGCCTGCGCCTGCAGCAGGAAGGAGGAGAAGTCGGAGGAGTTGAGGGGATGACGGACATCGCCCAGCACCTTGCCGCCGCTTTCCTTGACGACGTTGGCCGCGTCGCGTTCCAGCGCCATGCCGAAGGCGTAGTC
>JBAUUA010000844.1:0-6422 GCA_049582465.1 Bradyrhizobium sp.
TGGTCCTATGTGCCGGCATGGTTTAGCTCCCCCGGCTCGACCGGAAGCCCCTAAGCGTGGATGTCGCCGAATGTGTTGCGCACCTCGTAGATGACGAGTGCGAGCTCGCCGCCGGCGCGATGGCAGAAATAGACCGACAGCGGATTGGGGGATAACTGCGGTGGCGCGTCGGCCTGAGGCGCGCGTGCATCAAGCCGCGTTCCTGCCCCCATCTGCTGATGAACGAGATCGGGGAGCACGGCGTAGCGGAGGCAAGTGACGTCGAAGTGACGTTGAAGAGGCGCCAAAGCTTGGCCCAGCAACGCCGCGCGGCGCGGTCAGCTACATGAAATGTTGGTAAGCTTGCCGCATCGCCGGCGATGCCTCAATTTGCAAAAAGCCCGATAAAACGGGACAAACTCTGAAGTTCGTCTCGCTGATTCGTCGCCCTCAATTGATCGGCACCGCAGGGGACAGAGCCGGAACGGGACTGTCCGCGCCATGATCCCCCGGCTAGTATGGCAAGCAGGTTCCCTATGGAAGCATCACCCCTCGTGGACGCACCGCGACCAGCCCCCCAGCAGCATGATCGGCGAATCGGTCCGGCGGTTTTCGCAATGCTACGCGCCGGGCATCGGTCCGGCGGAGGGCTGACGTGAGCCAGGGATTGCCGGATGTTGCCGTCGAGCGCCTGCCTGTCGCCATTCATGGTCTGGGTCGGGCGGCGAAATGGCTCGTGGCGCTCGGCATCGTGGCCAGTTGTTTCGGCTGCGTGCTGACCCAGGATGTGCCGGATCCGGCGCTCGACATTCCCAATGCTTACAAGGCTGCGCAAGCGGCCAATTCCGACGCGCCGCCGACGCTGGACTGGTGGCGTGGATTCCGCTCGCGGGAACTGACAGGCCTGATGGAGGAAGCCCAGACGGTCAATCTCGATATCGCCGCTGCGGTGGCGCGGTTCAAGCAGGCCGACGCGCAGGCGCGCGTGGCGGGCGCAGCCCTGCTGCCGAACCTCAGCGGCTCAGGTCAGGAGACCTATTCCCGCACCTCGGGCTCAAGCGCCAGCGGACTGACCAATGGCGGACGCGAGGTGGTCAACTATTCTTCCTCACTGAGTGCCAGCTACCAGCTCGATTTCTGGGGCCAGAACCGCGACGCGCTGCAGGCGGCCGAGGAGACCGCCATCGGCAACCGCTTCGATCGCGAAGTGGTGGCGCTCACCACGCTGACCAGCGTCGCCACGGCCTATTTCCAGGTGCTGGCCTCGCAGGACCGCATCCGCACCGCCGAAAGCAACATCGCCAGTGCGACGCGCATCCTCGATGCGATCAAGCAGCGGCTCAAGGCCGGCACCGGGACCGACTTGGATGTTGCGCAACAGGAAGCCGTGCTCGCCAATCAGCGCGCCGCGGTGCCACCGCTGCGGCAGACGCTGGATCAGAACATCAACGCGCTGGCGCTTCTGGTTTCGCGGCCGCGGGAAAGCGTGCGCATCACCGGCGGTTCGATGAATCAGATTGCGTTGCCCCGCGTCACCCCGGGCCTGCCGTCCGAGCTGTTGACACAGCGGCCGGATATCCGGCGCCAGGAAGCCCAGCTCGCGTCCGCCACCGCCAATGTCGGCAGCGCCCGCGCGCAGTTCTTCCCCACCATCCAGCTCACCGGGCAGGGCGGCTACCAGAGTTCGGCGCTGGTGTCGCTGTTCCAGCCGCACGCCGCGTTCTTCAGCCTGGTCGGCGGCCTGACCCAGCCGATTTTCGATGGCGGCAAGATCCTGGGAAATTTCGAATTCAACCAGGCCAAGCAGGATGAACTGCTGCAGACCTATCGCAAGACCGTGATTTCTGCGTTTACCGATGTCGACAATGCGCTCTATTCGATCAAGCAGACCACCGTGAAGCTGCAGCTGCAGCGCGAGGTGGTGGCGGCCTCGCGGCGGGCTTTTCAATTGTCCGAGCAGCAGCTTCGGGCCGGCACCGCCGACATCGTAACTGTGCTAAATACCCAGCTGACGCTGTTCCAGGCGGAAGACGTGCTGTGGCAGTCGCAGCTTGCGCAGCTGTTGGCATTCGTCAGCCTGTACCAGGCGCTGGGGGGCGGCTGGGAGCCGAAGATGGAGAAGCCGGTCAATGCTCTTTAAGCCGGATGACAAGACCGCAAAGCCGGCCGGCGATCACGTCCGCAGCGTCGCCTCGCGCGCGCGCCGCCGCATCGTTTCGATTGCGATCACGCTGTTGATCCTCGGTGGCCTCGGCTACATCGCCTGGACCTCGCTGCAGCAGAAGCAGGCGGCCAACCGGGCCGCGCGTCCCGATCTGCCGGTTCCGGTGCTGGCGGCAACGCCGCAAATCAAGGACGTGCCGGTCTATCTCGACGGCGTCGGCGCCGTGCGCGCGCTCAACACCGTGACCGTGCGCTCACAGGTCGACGGCAAGCTGATCGCGGTCAATTTCACCGAAGGACAGGACGTCAAGAAGGGCGACGTGCTCGGCGAGATCGATCCCGTGATCTACAAGGCGCAGTACGATCAGGCGGTCGCCAAGAAGGCCCAGGATGAGGCGCAACTCGCCAATCAACGTCTCGACCTGATCCGCTATCAGCAGTTGGCCGCCTCCAACGCCGGCTCCAAGCAGCAATACGACACGCAGAAGGCCGTCATCGCCCAGCAGGAAGCGCTGGTGAATTCCGATCAGGCGGCGATCGACAACGCGGCAGCGACGCTTGGCTATACCAAGATCATCGCGCCCTTGTCCGGCCGGACCGGACTGCGGCAGGTCGATCAGGGCAACATCGTCCACGCCGCCGACGTCACCGGGCTGGTCATCATCACCCAGCTGCAGCCGATCGCGGTGCAGTTCAGCCTGCCGCAGCAGCAGATCGTGCGGGTCAATGCCGCCTCGGACAAGAGTGCGCTGGCGGTCGATGTGTTCGGCAACGACGGCATCACGGTGATCGATACCGGCACGCTGAAGGGCATCGACAATCAGGTCGATCCGACCACCGGCACGCTGAAGCTGAAGGCCGAATTCCCGAACGGCAATTTCCAGCTTTGGCCCGGACAATTCGTCAATGTGCGGCTCAAGGTCGACACGCTTTCGAAGGCGATCGTCGTGCCGACATCGGCGGTGCAGCGGGGCCCTGCGGGAACGTTCAGCTACGTCATCGGCGCCGGCGACATCGTCACGGCCAAACCGGTCGTGGTGACCCAGCAGAACGAAACCGAGGCGGTGATCGCGAGCGGACTCGAGCCTTCCGATCGGGTCGTAACCACCGGCTTTGCCAACCTGTCCGATGGCGCCAAGGTCATCGTCGGCAAGGACGACCAGACGCCGACGGCCGATCTCGCGCCGCGCAAGAAGGGCAGCCGGGGACCGCAGGGCAAGGACGGCCAAGGCAAGGACGGCAAGGGCGAGCAACGCGGCAAGAAGGGGGAGGGCGGCGGTCAAGCCGAAGGGGGATCCGCAAAGGGAGGCGAACAGTCGGGCAGCGGAGCGAAGTCGCAGCCATGACCCAAACCATCGTCGTCTGATGCCTGACTTTACAAGCGTGAGCGCGCAGCCATGAGCGTCTCTGAACCGTTCATTCGCCGGCCGATTGCGACCTCGCTGCTCGGCGTCGCGCTGCTGATCGGCGGCGCGCTCGGCTATTGGGCGCTGCCGGTTTCGGCGCTGCCGCAAGTCGACTTTCCCACCGTGCAGGTGACGACCCAGCTGCCCGGTGCAAGCCCGGACGTGATCGCCTCGCTGATCACGGCGCCGCTGGAACGCCAGTTGGGGCAGATTCCGTCGCTGTCGTCCATGAACTCCACGAGTTCATTCGGCGTCAGCCAGATTTCGCTGCAGTTCGATCTCAACCGCGACATCGACGGCGCCACCCAGGACGTGCAGGCCGCGATCAACGCCGCCGCCGGCGTGCTGCCGAAAACCCTGCCGTATCCGCCGACCTACGCCAAGGTCAATCCCGCCGACGCGCCGGTTCTGACGCTGGCGTTGACGTCGGAGACGACGTCGCTTCGCGCCATGAGCGACCTCGCCGATACCATTCTGGCCCAGCGGCTCAGCCAGATTTCCGGGGTGGGGCGCGTGTCGGTGCTGGGTGGGCTGAAACCGGCGGTACGGGTGCAGGCCGATCTGGCGCGGCTCGCCGCCTATGGCATCGCGATGGAGGATCTGCGCAATGCGATCGCGGGCGCCAATGTTTCCGGACCGAAGGGGTCGCTCGACGGCGCGCAACAGTCCTACACCATCGCCGCCAACGACCAGATCGCGGCGGCCGAGGCCTACAAACCCATCATCATCGCCTACCGCAACGGCGCGCCGGTCACCATCGGCGACGTCGCCCTCATCGTCGACGGACTCGAGAACGATCGCACCGGCGGCTGGTATCAGGGCACGCCGGCCGTCATCATCGATATCCAGCGGCAACCCGGCGCCAACGTCATCGAAGTGGTTCGCCAGATCCGCGCCGAAATCCCCAAGCTGCAGCGGTCGATTCCGGCGGGGGTGAACCTCGCCGTGGTCAGCGACCGCACCGACACTATTCGCGCTTCCGTGCATGACGTGCAGTTCACGCTGGTCCTGAGCGTCGTGCTGGTCACGCTCGTGGTGCTCTTGTTCCTTCGCTCGCTGCGCGCCACCCTGATCGCCGGCGTCGCCCTGCCGCTCTCGCTGATCACCTCGTTTGGCATCATGTATTTTTCCGGCTTCAGCCTCGACAATCTGTCGCTGATGGCGCTGACGATCGGCACCGGCTTCGTGGTCGACGACGCCATCGTGATGATCGAGAACATCGTTCGCCACATGGAGAACGGCGAATCCGCGATGGACGCTTCGCTGCGCGGCGCCAGCGAAATCGGCTTCACCGTGATTTCGCTGACGGTGTCCTTGATCGCCGTGTTCATCCCGCTTCTGTTCATGTCGGGGCTGGTGGGGCGCATGTTCCGCGAATTCGCGCTGACCTTGACGATCGCGGTCGTGACCTCGGCGATCGTATCGTTGACGCTGACGCCGATGATGTGCTCGCGACTGTTGAAGCATGCCGGCGAGGAGATGGCGGTCCCCGGCCTTGCCGCGATCAGCCGGTTCATCGACCGCATGGTCGATTTCTATCACCGCACGCTGCTGTGGGTGCTTCAGCGCCAGCGGGCGACCCTGCTCGTCACCTTCGCCACGCTGGCGGCAACCCTGATCCTCTATGTCGTGGCGCCCAAGGGCTTCCTGCCGCTGCAGGACACCGCTTCGATCACCGCGGTGACCGAGGCCGGTCCCGACGTTTCCTTTGCCGAAATGCAGAGCCGGCAGACCGAGGTGGCGAACGCGATCAAGTCCGACCCCGATGTCACCGGCGTCGTCTCCGTGATCGGCGCGGGGTCGGTCAACCCGACGACCAATGTCGGCCAGCTGGTGATGACCTTGAAACCGCGTGGCGAGCGGCGCTCCGACGTGTCCGCCGTGATCACCCGGCTGAAGCAGCTGACGGCGTCAATCCCGGGCATGATGATCTACTTCCAGCCGGTTCAGGACGTGCAGATCTCGACCCAGTCCAGCCGCTCGCAATATCAGTACACCCTGACCGGCACTGACGCCGCGCTGGTCGGCCTGTGGGCCAACAAGCTCGTCGCCGAACTGCGCCGCGACCCGCTGTTCCGCGACGTCTCGTCCGAAGCCCAGGATGGCGGCCTGCGTGCCGCCCTCGATATCAACCGCCAGCGCGCCGGCCAGCTCGGCGTCAGCCTGCAGGGGGTGACCGACACCCTGAACGACGCTTTTGCGCAGCGGCAGATCTCGACCATCTACGGGCAGGCCAACCAGTATCGCGTGGTGCTGGAAGCGCTGCCGATGTATCAGCGCGATCCTTCGATCCTTTCGAAGCTCTATCTGCCCGGCGCGCTCGGCGCCCAGGTGCCGCTGTCGGCGGTGGCGACGCTGACCCGCACCACCGCACCGCTGGCGATTTCGCACCAGGCGCAATTTCCGGCCGTCTCGCTCAGCTTCAATCTGGCTCCCGGTGCGGCACTCGGCGAGGCCGTCGATGAGGTCAAGTCGCTCGAAACCCGTGTCGGCATGCCCGGCAGCATCGTCGGTGTCTTCGCCGGCGACGCCGCCGAATTCTCGAAATCGCTGGCCGGGCAGCCCTGGCTGATCCTGGCCGCGCTCGTCACCATCTACATCGTGCTCGGCGTGCTCTACGAAAGTTACATTCACCCGATCACCATTCTCTCGACGCTGCCTTCGGCTGGCGTCGGCGCCATCCTGGCGCTGATGCTGTTCGGGCAGGATTTGTCGGTGATCGGGCTGATCGGCATCATCCTGCTGATGGGCATCGTCAAGAAGAACGCGATCATGATGATCGACTTCGCGCTGGAAGCTGAACGCAAGGAAGGCAAGTCGCCCACCGAAGCGATTCATCGGGCCGCGCTGCTCCGCTTCAGGCCCATTCTGATG
>JBAUUA010000845.1:0-1543 GCA_049582465.1 Bradyrhizobium sp.
GCAAAACGCAGGGCTTGCCCACGCATTTTTAACCGCGCGCGTTAACCGGATGGTTTCCACAGGCGCCCCGCCGGGCAACCAGTGGGGCCAAAAAAAAGAATGTTCGAAACAAAGTAAATGCCCGGAAAACAACACCTACCGGGAAAGCGACAGCCCGGGGCGGCTTGGCCCTGACAAGTGCGTGAGGGCGATGGGTACGGAAGCGGATTTTTGCGTGAAAATCTGGCGGCTGCGGAAGCGCGCTCCCTCGCGCCGCTCTTCACGGGGAGAGGGCTGGGGTGAGGGGCTGCTTCCGCAAAATTCTCTGGCAGAAATATGCGCGGAGAGTCCCCCCTTACCCGGATTGCTCCGGACGATGCTTCGCATCGCTCGGCGCAATCCGACCTCGCAAGCGGGCCGAGGTTAAAGCAACCACCGCTACGCCGACGCGTCCTTCTTGTTCTGGCGGTGCTCGACGAGATCGTCGACCACGGCGGGATCCGCCAAGGTCGAGGTGTCCCCCAGGCTGCCCGGCTCGTCCTCGGCGATCTTGCGCAGGATGCGGCGCATGATCTTGCCGGAGCGGGTCTTGGGCAGGCCCGGCGCGAACTGGATCTGGTCGGGCGAGGCGATCGGGCCGATGTCCTTGCGCACCCACGCCACCAGTTCTTTCCGCAGCTCCTCGCTCGGCTCCTCGCCGGCCATCAGCGTCACATAGGCGTAGATGCCCTGCCCCTTGATGTCGTGGGGATAGCCGACCACGGCGGCTTCCGAGACCTTGGCGTGCGCGACCAGCGAGCTTTCGACTTCCGCGGTGCCCATGCGATGGCCGGAGACGTTGATGACGTCATCGACGCGGCCGGTGATCCAGTAATAGCCGTCGGCGTCGCGGCGGCAGCCGTCACCGGTAAAATATTTTCCCTTGTAAGTGGAAAAATAGGTCTGCTCGAAGCGGGCGTGATCGCCGTAGACGGTGCGCATCTGGCCCGGCCACGATTTGGCGATGCAGAGATTGCCCTGGCATTCGCCTTCCAGGACCTTGCCATCGGCATCGACGATTTCCGGCACCACGCCGAAAAACGGCGTCGTCGCCGACCCCGGCTTGAGTTTGGTGGCGCCCGGCAGCGGCGTGATCAGGATGCCGCCGGTCTCGGTCTGCCACCAGGTGTCGACGATCGGACAGCGGTTGTCGCCGACTACGCGGTAATACCATTCCCAGGCTTCCGGATTGATCGGCTCGCCGACGCTGCCGAGCAGCCGAAGGCTGTTGCGCGAGGTCTTCTTCACCGGCTCGTCGCCTGACTGCATCAGCGCGCGGATCGCGGTCGGCGCGGTGTAGAAAATATTGACCTTGTGCTTGTCGATGACGTTCCAGAACCGGGAATTATCAGGGTAATTCGGCACACCCTCGAACATCAGCGTGGTCGCGCCGTTGGCGAGCGGCCCGTAGAGAATGTAGCTGTGGCCGGTCACCCAGCCGACGTCGGCGGTACACCAGTAGATGTCGCCGTCGTGATAATCGAACACGTATTGATGCGTCATCGACACGAACACCAGATAGCCG
>JBAUUA010000846.1:0-3532 GCA_049582465.1 Bradyrhizobium sp.
GAATGGAACCGGCGATCTTGGGCGCGATATCGGCAAGCTGCTGGCGCATCCCCTCAGCGCGCATGAAGAGCGGGATTTTGAAGACGGCGAACACAAGGCGCGCCCACTCGACCCCGTTGCAGGGGCCGACGTCTACGTGATCCATAGCCTCCACGGGGGCCCCGACCAAAGCGCCAACGACAAGCTTTGTCGGCTGCTGTTCTTCATCGGTGCGCTGAAAGACGCCGGGGCCACGCGAATAACCGCGGTCGCGCCCTATCTCTGCTATTCGCGAAAGGACCGCCGCACCAAGGCGAACGATCCGGTGACGACGCGCTACGTCGCGGCGCTTTTCGAGGCAGTCGGCTGCGACGCGGTCGTCACGCTCGAAGTACACAATGAGGCCGCCTTCGAGAATGCATTTCGCTGCCGCGCCGTGGCGCTGACCGCGGCTCCATTGCTGATCGCGCAGATCAAGGCAAGCGTCGGGGACGAGCCCCTTTGCGTGATTTCCCCGGATCTAGGAGGCGGAAAACGCGCGGACCTGCTGCGAGAGGCGCTGGAAACGGTGCTGGGCCGGCCGATCGGCAAGGCTTTTGCCGAAAAACACCGCAGCGCCGGGGTTGTTTCGGGCGACCTGTTCGTAGGTGACGTCGCCGACGCCACCTGCATCATTGTCGACGATCTCATCAGCACGGGTGGCACGCTGGTGCGAGCGGCGCGCGCCGCGCGCGCCCGTGGCGCCCGGCGAGTCCTGGCATGTGTTGCCCATGGACTGTTCATGCCGGGGGCCGAAACGGCGCTTGCCAATCCGGCGATCGATCGAATCATTGTCACCGACGTCGTTCCGCCATTCCGTCTTCCGGCTGGCCCGGTGCGTGAAAAACTCGACATTGTGCCAGCGGCACCGTTGCTGGCGGAGGCCATCCGCAGGCTCCACGAGGACAAGCCGCTCACCGATCTCCTGGTATTTTGAAAGCGGTTTGAGAAGTGGCGCTATCGTACCTTTCGGCGGCTGCCGAGAATGCGTTCAAGGTGTGCGGCATCGGCTGCGGCAAGTCCAAGATAGACGCGCGCAAGGTGGGGCCATTTCTCCGGTGTTCGAGGATGGGCATCCAACAGATGGGCGATCGACAGCCGCGCGCGCAGCATCGCCCGATGACTGCGGTAGAACAAAAAAAGTCCGCTTGCAGCATCGTCGCCCAGGGCATGCGCCAAGCGGCGCCTGATCCGGTCGGCAGCCGGCAGGCCGCCAAGGCGCTCGCATTCCAGATGCAGGAAGGCAATTTCGTCGAGCGGATCGAGCGCCCGCAGTTTGGGGTCGAATTCCAGGCAGTCGATGATGGTCACGGGCTCGCGCAGCCAGATATGCTCGGGGCGCAGGTCGCCATGGGCATCGACAAAGCATCGTTTGTGAATCCTCTCAAGCAGCAGGACCGAGCGTTTTTGGGCAAACCGGCGCTGAATCTGGGCGATCCATTCCACGCAGCCTTGCGGCAGCGCGAAGCGGGCGTTGAGCAGCACGCGGCAGTTGGCATTCAGGGCGTCCTGCCATGCGACCAGATAATGCGCAGGCTCGAGCAGGACTCGCGGCGCATGCGCGTAAAATGCCTGTAGCGTCGCCGCGAGCCGGTCAACCTGCGACAGCTTTAGGCTGCCTCCGTGCAAAGCCGCTTCAAGCGTCTCATTCTCCTCGAGCCGGCGCATCACCACCAGCCAATCCACGACAGGTCCGTCGCCGGAGATCGCGAGACCTGACGTCGAAATCGTCAGCGGGACCACGCCCAAATACACATCCGGAGCGAGCCGCCGGTTCAGCAGATATTCCGCACGGCAGGCCACCGCGCGCCGATCCAGGGTTGAAAAATCGAGATAGGCGAAGCGAACAGGTTTCTTCAGCTTGTAAGCGCGATCGCCCGCCATGAAGACCCAGGACATGTGGGTTTCGCGTGCGACCACGTGCCCGGGGGCGCAAGGATACGTCGCCGGGCAGCCGAGAAAGCGGACCTTGTCGTCGAGAGTGGGCGCATTCTGGCCAGAAAAAGGTCTGCCAGCCCCCGGTAGGGTCTGCAAAGGCTCCATCGAACAAAATTAGCTGGATTTGTCTCACTCTGTTTGACGCTGATCAAGATCGGTTCCCGGTGAGGAGGTAACCTTTAAAAAATGGAGCGGCCCATGCCACGACTCTCCACCTTCAGCCATGACGGCAAGAGCAAAAACCAACCGGTGCTGGTTTCGCGGGAGGTCTGGATGCCACCGCTCGGTCTGGCCGGCACCTTGAACCGTCCGGATGGAGCCCGGGCATTGGTTATCTTCGCGCATGGCAGCGGGTCGAGCCGGTTCAGCTCGCGCAACATCCGGGTTGCGGAGGCGCTCAATCGCCGGGGGATCGCGACCCTGTTGTTCGACCTTTTGCTGCCCCAGGAAGCGGACGACCGGGAGAATGTGTTCGACATCAACCTGCTCGCCCAGCGGCTGAAGCAAGCGGTAGGCTGGGTGATCGAACAGCCGGACATCAATTCCTTTCCGATCGGATTGTTCGGGGCGAGTACAGGCGCGGCGGCGGCTTTGGTGGCGGCCAGCGGGCTCGGTGATCGTGTTGGCGCGGTGGTTTCGCGTGGCGGGCGGCCCGATCTTGCGGGCGACATATTGCCACTTGTCAAAACCCCAACGCTCCTAATCGTCGGTGGCGCGGATTACGGTGTGATCGAACTCAACCAACATGCCCTGGAGCGCCTCGGAGGCGAAAAGAGCATTCAAATCGTTCCGGGTGCCACCCACCTCTTTGAAGAAGCCGGCGCATTGGACGCCGTCATCGAACTCGCCGCCGGCTGGTTTGAAAGCCATCTGGTCGCCAGAGATCTCTGCGCCACGAAAGCGGATCCGCGCAAGCCGGATCCACGTCAATGATGACGTTCCAAGACAGATCTGACGCAGGCCGCAGATTGGCCGAAGCGCTTTCAGAATATAAGGGCAGGAACGCTGTCGTTTTCGCCTTGCCGCGGGGCGGTGTTCCCGTGGCAGCGGAGGTCGCGGCGGCGCTTGATGCTCCGCTCGACTTGATCCTTGTTCGCAAGATCGGCGTGCCGACCCAGCCGGAGCTCGCGATGGGAGCGGTAGTGGATGGCGCCGCACCGATCGTCGTTCGTAATGAGGAAGTGATTGAACTTTCGGGCACAACGCCGGATGAGTTCGAGGCGGCGTGTGCAAGTGAACTTGAAGAGATCGAACGACGCCGCCAACTCTACATCGGAGACCGCGACCGAGCGGAGATCACAGGACAGGTGGTGATTGTCGTCGATGACGGCATCGCAACTGGCGCGACAACAAGGGCGGCATTGCAAGCGATCCGCAACCGGAATCCGAAGGAACTGGTGCTCGCCGTTCCCGTCGCCCCACCCGACACGATCACGAAATTGTGCGGAGAAGTCGATGCCTTGGTTTGCCTGGAGACGCCGGAATTATTCGGGGCCATCGGTTATTTCTATCGTGACTTTGGGCAGGTTAGCGATCAGGAAGTCGTGGCAATTCTGAAGCGCTTTCCGGCCAAGCG
>JBAUUA010000847.1:0-3381 GCA_049582465.1 Bradyrhizobium sp.
TTTTCTTCGGCGCGACCAAACAAGACGTGAATGCCCGGCACGAGGCCGGGCATGGCGGAGAATGAGAGAACCGTTTATGCCTGCCTCATCCCACAACGGACCGCGGCGCACGCTGCTTCTGACCGGCGCCAGCCGCGGCATCGGCCACGCGACGGTGATCCGGTTTTCCTCAGCCGGCTGGCGGGTGCTTACCTGCTCGCGCCATCCGTTCCCGGAAGATTGCCCGTGGGACGCGGGGCCTGAGGATCATGTCCAGGTCGACCTCGCCGACCACGATGACACCACGCGCGCGATCAGCGAAATCCGCTCACGGCTGGAAGGCGGCGCGCTGCATGCGCTGGTCAACAATGCCGCGATCTCGCCCAAGGCTGCGGGCGGCGCCCGGCTCGGCTCGATCGACACCGACATCGAAACCTGGAGCCACGTCTTCCGGGTGAATTTCTTCGCGCCGATCATGATGGCGCGCGGGCTGATCGACGAACTGACGGCGGCAAAGGGCTCGGTGGTCAACGTCACCTCGATCGCGGGCTCGCGCGTGCATCCGTTCGCCGGCGCGGCCTATGCGACCTCGAAAGCGGCGCTGGCCTCGCTGACCCGCGAGATGGCCTCCGATTTCGGCCGGCTCGGCATCCGCGTCAATTCGATCGCGCCGGGCGAAATCGACACCTCGATCCTGTCGCCGGGCACCGAGAAGATCGTCGAACAGCAGATCCCGCTGCGCCGGCTCGGCACGCCGGACGAGGTGGCGAAGATCATCTATGTGCTGTGCACGGAGACGAGTTCCTACGTCAACGGCGCCGAGATCCACATCAACGGCGGCCAGCACGTGTAGCAGAAGTCTGTATCCCGAGCATCAACGGAGGACGAGCCTGGATGACCCGGCGATTTCTCGTGAAGCCCGGAACAAGGCGCTCGTTCGCGACAAGTTTGAAGCATGGGCGCAATGCAATGGCAGCCCTTTCGAACTGCTGGCCGACGACGCAAGCTGGACCATTGAGGGCGGCTCGGTCGCATCGAAGACCTATGTGGGCCGCGAGACCTTTTTGCGCGAGGTGATCGGGCCGTTCAATGCGCGCATGGGCGTGGGCCTCAAGCCGGCCATACGCGAGATCTGCGCCGACGGGGACATCGTGGTGATTTTCTTTGACGCCAGAGGAACGGCACGCGACGGCAAGCCCTATGCGAACACGTATTTCTGGCTGTTTGAAATGCACGACGGAAAGGTCACCAGGGCGTCCGCAATGTTCGACAGTATCGAATTCAACGATTTCTGGTCCAGGGTCGCTCCGGCCGAGTTGTAGGGGATGATGGCCACAGGATGGGACGCTTCGCCACCACGGTTGCCCTGTATGAGGAATTGCGGCCGCCTTATCCGGCCGAATTCTTTCGCGACGCGGCGCAAAGGCTCTCGCTCGGAAAGCAGCACGCCCTGATCGACCTCGGGACGGGGCCGGGGTTGCTGGCGCTCGGCTTTGCCCCCCATGTCGGCCGCGTCGTCGGCGTCGATCCGGAACCGGCCATGATCGCCGCCGCAAGAGAGGCGGCCGTGCGCGCGTCACAGGCGCTCACCCTGATCGAAAGCAAGGCTGAAGATCTTGCCGCCGACATCGGCAGCTTCGATGTCGTGACGATCGGCAGGGCCCTGCACTGGATGGATCGGGATGCCACGCTTGGGCTGTTCGAGCGGCTCGTTGCGCCCGAGGGCGTGATCCTCGTCTGTTCGTCCCGCTCCGCTGCGGATGGACGCAACCCGTGGCTCGACGAATACAACAAGGCGCGGCGATTCTGGTCGGAGGCCAGCCTGTGGCGGGAGTCGGGCGGCGGCGAGCGCCCCCATCGCGACCTCGCGGCTTTTTTTCGCGGTACGCGGTTTCACGTTGCGGATGCGATCGAGGTGGAGACCAGCCATGAGATCAGCCTGCGCGATCTGGCGCGCCGCGTGCTGACGTTCTCGTCGTCCTCGCCCGGCGTGCTCGGCGACAGGACGGATGCGATGCTGCGCGACGTCGAGCAGCGCCTCGTTCCGCTGAGCCGCGACGGCTCGGTCACCGAGGTCGTGGTGGCGGCGGCGCAGGTGGCAAAGCGCTAAAGCGAGTCAGCCGGGCGCGTGATCGGGCCGGCCATGCGGACCATCCCGAATGACGTCCTTCAGATCAATCCGCGCAAGATCTGCGCGGCCCGCCAGCGCAGGCTTTCGGCGTTGACGTTGAGGGCGCTGGAGCATTCGTCCTCGCGCTCGCCTTCTGACAGTGCCGCGCCGCAATGCCGGCAGATCCGGGCCGAGATCGCAACCGCCTTGCCGGCGACGTCGCGCCCCGCCTGATAGCGGGCGAAATCGACGACGTTCTCCGGCGACGTTATGAGTTTCTCAACCATTGCTGTCCTCGCGGCTAGTGACAGCGTTATCGCAGAAAAATTTCGCTCAAACGTTCAGTGCAATGCTCAAATTTTAGGAGAGGAATTGAGGCAACCTTGTTGTCTCATCGCGACGGCGGATTCTGCAAGGGCAATGGTTTACAGCCACTTCTTCCATTTGAAGAAAACGTAGGGCAGCACTGCGGCGAGCAGCATCGCCACCAGCGCGTAAGGGTAGCCGTGGGTCCATTCCAGTTCCGGCATGATCTTGAAATTCATGCCGTAGATGGAAGCGATCAGGGTCGGCGGCATCAACACCACCGCCATCACCGAGAACAGCTTGATGATGTTGTTCTGCTCGAGATTGACGACGCCGAGCATCGCGTCCAGCACGAAGGTGATCTTGTTGGAGAGATAGGAGGCGTGGTCGGTCAGCGAGATCACGTCGCGCTGCATGGTCTTCAGCTGCTCGCGCATGTCCTTGGACCATTTGACGCCGTCGACCGCGGCCGCGACGAAGGTCACCACCCGCCCGATCGAGACCAGGCTTTCACGCACTTTCGAGGTCAAATCGCCCTTGCGGCCGATCGCGATCAGGATGTCGGAATAGCGCTTGGCATGGCCGGTGCGCGCCGCGCCGGCGGGCTCGAAAATATCGTGGCTGATGGAGTCCATGTCGCTGCCGGCGCGCTCCAGGATGTCGGCGTTGCGGTCGATCACCGCATCCAGCAACTCCATCAGCACGGATTCGCCGGTAACGCCGGGCGCGCAGCTCCGCGCCAGCTTGTTCTCCACCAACAGGAACGGCTTCGGCTCGTCGTAGCGCACGGTCACCAGCCGGTGGCTGGCAAGGATGAAGGTTACCGCCGTGGTGCGCGGATTTTCGGTGTCGGCCGCGCACATCAGGGTCGCCGTCATGTAGCGCGCGCCGTTCTCGATATAGAGACGGGAGGAAATCTCGATCTCCTGCATGTCCTCCCGGGTCGGCACCGCGATCCCGGCCAGCCGCTCCACCGCCTTGTCCTC
>JBAUUA010000848.1:0-1830 GCA_049582465.1 Bradyrhizobium sp.
GGCAAAGGGCCTGCAATCCCATGTCGAAATTTCCGGAAAGCTTCCGGCGCTGGTGGTCGGCGATCCCGTGCGGCTGCGCGCTGCGCTGGAAAACCTGATCGACAATGCCGTGAAGTTCACCGAGCAGGGCGGCGTCGCGCTCGAGGTGGTCCCGGTGCGCGGTGGCAAAGGCAGAGTCGGCGTTTCCTTTTCGGTTTCCGACAGCGGGATCGGGCTCACGCTGAACGAGATCAAGCGTTTGTTCCGCCCGTTTTCGCAGGCCAATGTCACCATCGCATCCCGCTTCGGCGGCGCCGGGCTCGGGCTGTCGTCGGTGAAGCAGATCGCGCGCGCGATGGGTGGTGACATCATTGTTGCGCAGCGGCGCGGCGGCGGCACCACCTTCACGCTGACGGTGACTTTGAACCGCGCCAAGGCCTCGAAGGCGGCCGGTTCGGGCGCCAGTGCCGTTGTCACGGCGACGCCGGCGCCGGCGCTGCGCATCCTCGGCGTCGAGGACAATCCGTTCGGCCGCGTCGTGCTCAATACGATCCTCACCGAACTCGGCCATAGCGCGGAATTCATCGGGCGCGGCGAGGCCGCCGCCGAGCGGGTCGCACAGGGCGACTTCGACGCGGTGTTGATGGACATGGTGCTGCCGGGCATCGACGGCATCGAGACCATCCGGCGAATCCGGGACTTGGGCCCGCCATTCGGCCGCATCTCGATCATCGGGGTGTCGGGCCGCGGCGACGACGAGGCGGCCGCGCGCGGGGCCGGCGCCGACGCCTTCCTGGTCAAACCTGTGAGTCCAAGGGCGCTAGCGACTGCGCTGCTTGAAGCGACACGCCGTGCGGCAGCCGCGACTTGATGATGGCCGCGTTCAACTCGCCGCCATACACGAAGATCGCGGCGATGAAATACAGGAACACCAGCGCGATGATGACCGAGGCGAGGCCCGCATACATCGTGACGTAGTTGTTGGCGAAGCGCGCGAGATACTGGCCGAACACGATGCCCGATACCAGCGAGGCCACCAGCGTGAAGACGATGCCCGGCAGGATCTGCAGGAATCCGCGGCGCCCCGCCGGCAGCCAGGCATGGAGGATGAAGAGCGCCACGGTCAGCGCGCCGATGGTGATGCTGTAGCGCGCGACGTTGAGAAATTGTTCGTTGTTCTCGACGACCAGCGGGATGTGGCGCCGCGCCGCCTCCAGCATCAGCGGGAAAAGCACGATCAGGAACGCCATCGCCAGCGCCGTGAAGGCGGCGATCAGGGTATAGCCGATCGATTCCAGCCGCAGCCAGTACCAGCGCCGCGGCTCGATCACCGAATAGCCGCGGTTGAGCGCGACGCGCAGCGCCTCCACGCCGTTCGAAGCGAAGTAGACGGCCAGCACCGCGCCGATCGTCAGCACGTCGCCGCGGGTGGTGGTGAGCACGTCGTGAATCTCTCCCGCCAGCGAATCGGCGACCTGTTTCGGCCAGACCTGCAGCATCAGCCCGGCGGCCTGGTCGGCGAGTTCCTTCGACCCGAAAAAGCCGGCCAGCGACGTCAGCACGATCAGGAACGGAAACAGCGCCATCAGCGTCGACAGCGCGATGTGGCTGGCGATCGCCCAGCCGTCATCGGCGAGAAACTCGTAGAACGCATCCATGACGACCAGATAGACGTAGCGGAGCTGCCTCACATTTCACCTTGGTCAGTGGCGGACGGGTTCACCCGACGAACCGTGCTACCTTCTGATATTATTGAACTAAAAGCCAGATCGTTGGCATCGCGCGGGCGCGGTGGCGGACCGCCCCGCGCGGTGTTAGATACGGCCATGGCAACCTTCATCAGCATGATCG
>JBAUUA010000849.1:0-3820 GCA_049582465.1 Bradyrhizobium sp.
CCTCATAGGGCAAACCGAGGAAATCCAGATAGGCCTGATTGGCGAAGCTGCGCGTGCGATCCAGTTTGCTGACCCACATCGGCACTGGCGCGCTGTTGGCGATCAGCCGAAAGCGCTCTTCGCTCTCTCTCAGCAGTTCCTTGGCCAGCGTGCGTTCGGTGATATCCATATGGGCGCCGATCAGCCGCAGCGGCCTGCCCTTTTCGTCTCGCTCGATCTGCGCCTCGCAGGCGATCCACCGGACTTGTCCGTCGTTCGGCCGGATGATCCGGTACTCCGCGGAATAGCGGCATTCCGCGCCGTTGATCGCGGTGAGGAAGTGCTGCACGGTCCGGTCGCGGTCCTCGGGATGAAGACGCTTGACCCAGTCCTCGTGCGTATCGACGACATCAGGGCTCAGGCCGTGTATCTCCAGATATTCGGGCGAGCGGCGTCCGCTATCGAAGCCGTTCCTGAGATCGACCGAGACCCCACCGACCCGGGCGATTTTCTGGACGCGAGCAAGATCGTTCTCGCGATCCTTCAGCAACCGTTCGGTGAACACCCGCTGCGTGGTTTCGACCACGATGGCGATCACGCCGGCCGGCCGGCCGGCTTCGTTCAGAACCGGCGAATAGTCCAGATTCATCCAGACCTGCTCGGGCCGGCCATGCCGGTACAGCGTGAGCTCCTGGTCCTTGTAGGCCAGGGTGCCGCCGCTCAGTCCCACCTTCATGACGTTGTCGTTGAAGTCGGCGACCTCGGGCCATCCCTCGCGAACCTTCGATCCCAACAATTGCGGGTGCCGGCCACCCGCGAAGACCGAATAGGCATCGTTGTAAATCATGACGCCGTCTTCGCCCCACAACAGCACGATGGGTACGGGCGACCGCAGCAGGGTGTCGGTGACGGTTTTGAGGCTTTGCGGCCAAGACGCCAGCGGTCCGAGGCCGGTTTTCGTCCAGTCGAGTTGCCGAATCAGGGCGGCAAGTTCGCCGCCGGCCGCCGGAAACGATCCACCCGATCCGGCGGATACACCTTCGTCAGGCACCTTTTCCCCCTCGGAAATGCCCCCAAGACCAATTGTCATAAATGCTGTACCGGACTTTTGTTCCATCGGGGGTACAATCGGCGGAAGCAGCCGGCAGATTCGCGGGTGGCAGGATGCAGTGCGGCACAGGCCGGAGGGGGTTATCCTTGGACCCCATCAAGATGTCTGTTCGGCCCGTGTCAGGCTTTTTGGGCTGCCCACGATCGGCTCGGTCGGCGGGAAGATCCTCAGCCCCACGCACATCGCAATGAGGGGCGATCCCGCCCGAAAGGACGAGAAGCGTTGAAAGAGAAGGAACTCCGAATTGCACTGGTCTGCTTCGGAGGCGTTTCGCTTGCGATCTACATGTATGGAATCAGCAAGGAAATTCTCAAGCTGGTTCGCGCCTCCTCTGCCCTGCACCGCATCACCAACCGATCCGAGCGATCGGCGGCAAATTTCTTTGACAAGTTCGACCGCGACGATCCCGAATACGACACCGACGAAATCTATTTCGAGCTGCTTCGCGATATCGGGCAGACGCTCGAGCTGCGCGTCATCGTCGATGTCATCGCCGGCGCCTCGGCCGGCGGCATCAACGGCACCATGCTGGCGCGCGCGCTCAGCCACGACCTGCCGATGGGGGCGCTACGCGATCTCTGGCTGAACCATGCCGACGTCGGCGATCTGCTGGCCCCCGAGGCACGGGCGAGTGCCGCCAGCAAATTGATTCTCAAGCCGATGATCTGGCTGTTGGGCGCAACCGGCCTGTGGGAGCCCATCAAGGATCCGGAAGTCCGGCAGAACCTGTCGCTGTTCGTGCGCTCGCGCTGGTTCAGGCCGCCGCTCTCGGGAATGCGGATGTCCGAACTGATGTACAACGCGGTGACGTCGATGGTCGATCCCGGAAACGGGACCGCGTCGCTGCTGCCGTCCGGCCACGGGCTCGATCTCTATGTCGCCGTGACCGATTACCACGGCTATGAGCAGCCGATTCCAATCCACAATCCGCCGATCATTCACGAGCGTGAGCACCGACACATCCTGCATTTCTTCCACCGCCAACAGGCAAATGGCGAGGTCGTGAGTGACTTCACCCTGGAGAACGCCGCAGCCCTGGCGTTTGCGGCGCGCGCGACCTCTTCTTTTCCTGGCGCGTTTCCGCCGGCGCAGATCAGGGAAATGGACGATTTCATCGCGCGCAAGTCCGTCGACTGGCCGCGCCGCGCGGAATTCATGGCCGGCAATTTCGAGCCCTATGCCCGCAAGAACATCGATCCCGCCATGGTCTATTTCATCGACGGCAGCGTGCTGAACAACCGGCCCTTCCGCCAGGCGATTACCGCCATTCGGGATCGCCCGGCATATCGCCAGGTTGACCGGCGGCTGGTCTATATCGACCCCGATCCGGATCGGTCGGGCGCTTCGAACCGCCGCGACCTTCCCGGCTTTTTCTCCACCCTGAAAGGCGCGTTATCCGACCTGCCCAGCGCCGATCCGGTGGCGGACGAACTCAGCTGGGTGAGCGACTTCAACGATCGAATGAAGCTGCTGCGGGAAATCATCGAGAATGCGAGGCCCAACGTCAGCCAGTTCGTTGCTGGATTCATCGGCACGCTGCCGGATGGGCCGATCGAATCCGGGCAAATCCGCGCCTGGCGCGAACAGATCAACGCGCAGGTGAGGATCGACGCTGGATTTGCCTATGAAGGATATATCCGCCTCAAGCTCGCCTCCGTCCGCGCCTTCATCGCAAGCCTGATCGCCGGCATTCGCGGTGCGCCGCCGCTTTCGCAATTCGGCCGCACGATCGCGGAAATCATCGACGTCTGGGCCACCGAGACCGGAGTCGTCTATGGCAAGGAGCAGCCGAGCGCCGACAACGCTGCGACCGGGCGCGTGCATCCGCGCTGGACGGAACTGCTGCTCGATTTCGACGTCGACTACCGCAAGCGGCGCCTGCATTTCCTGATCGAAGGCCTGAACCGGCTCTATCAGCCTTCCGACCGCATGCATTTCGAGGATCGCAACTGGCGGGCGATCGATGCGCTGAAGCGAAATTTCTACAACTGCCTCGAAGACCTCAAGCGCCAGGAAAACGTCGCCGCCTTCACCCCTGCGACCCGCGACCTCGCCGAGGATCTATTCCGCTCCGCGCCGCCACCCGGCGATTCCGAGAAGCTGACGGCGTACGCACAATCGTTTGTGCAGCGGCACAGGGGAGCCATCGACGATCTGGTCGTCCGGCTGGCCGCGGAGATCAATCTCGATTCCAGCACCAATGATATCGACATTTTGCTCGCCTCGACCGATCCGGAACAATGGCATCCGGAAGCGCGTCGCGAGACTCTGATCGACCACCTCGGTTTCCCCTTTTGGGATGTCTTGACGTTTCCGGTCATGCCCTGGCGCGAGGCCGGCGAACTCAATGAGATCCTGGTGGATCGCATAAGCCCGCAGGACGCGACCGCGCTCGGGGAGTTCAGCGGAAGCACCGCGCTGAGGGGCGTCCGCTTCGGGCATTTCGCCGCGTTCTTTTCGCGCGCGTATCGCGAGAACGATTATCTGCTCGGACGCATCCACGCGCTGGATCGGTTGATCGACATCGTCTGTAATGCGGCCAGACTTGATATCGAGAAGCAACGGAGCTCGGTTGCGGCGCTGAAGGTGCGCGGGTTCAAGAGAATACTCGACGCCGAAGAGAAATTCCTGCCGAACAGCGTCGAGTTGATCGCCAGATTGCGCCGCTCGATCGCAGCCCTCGAAGCGCGTGCCGGGTCAGGCTCTAGAACGCCGGCCGCTGCGGGCTCG
>JBAUUA010000850.1:0-3056 GCA_049582465.1 Bradyrhizobium sp.
CATCGAACCCGGAATCTCGAGATTCCGGGTTCGCGTCTTCGACGCGCCCCGGCATGTCGGCTACGCCGTCACTTCTTCACCAGCGGTCACGCCGGATTCGGCGGCCCGAACGCATCCTCGCCGGAAATCTTGGCGAGGATCTTGTAATAGTCCCACGGATATTTCGACTCGTCCGGGCTCTTGACCTGCACCAGCATCAGGTCGTGCACCATCAGATTGTCCTCGCGCAGCCTGCCGTTGCGGGCAAAGAAATCCTCGATCGGCTTCTCGCGCATCTTCGCCGCCACCTTGAGCGGCTCGTCGGTGCCGGTGTCCTTGATCGCCTGCAGATAGTGCATGACCGAGGAATAGACGCCCGCCTGCCACATCGTCGGCATCCGGTTCATCTTGGCGAAATAGCGCTTCGACCATTCGCGCGTCTTGTCGTCCATGTCCCAGTAGAACGACGTCGTCAGCAACAGCCCCTGTGCGGCCGGCAGGCCGAGCGAATGGATGTCGGTGATCAGGGCGAGCAGGGCAGCCATCTGCTGTCCGCCCTTCAACACGCCGAATTCGCCCGCGGTCTTGATCTCGTTGCCGTTGTTGGGCGGCCCGCCGGCGATGCCGATGATCTTGGCCTTGGAGGCCTGGGCCTGCAGGATGAACGAGGATAGATCGGGCGTGGCGAAGGGCGGCCGCACCGAGCCGAGCACCTTGCCGCCGTTCTTGATCACCACCTCGGAAGCATCCTTCTCCAGCGAATGGCCGAACGCATAATCGTCGGTGATGAAGAACCAGCTGTCGCCCCCGCGTTTCACCACTTCCTGTGCGGTGCCGACCGCGAGCGCGTGGGTGTCGAACACCCACTGGATGGCGTAGGGCGAGCAGAACTTGCCATGGAAATCCGCAGCCCCCGTGGAGTGCGTGATGAACATCTTCTTCTTTTCATTGGCGACGTTCTGGACCGCGAGCCCGACCGCCGACACCGGCACGTCCACGATCAGGTCGACCTGCTCGGTGTCGTACCAGCGCCGCGCGATCCCAGCGCCGATATCCGGCTTGAGCTGATGATCGCCGACGACCACGCTGATCGGCTTGCCCAGCACGGTGCCACCGAAATCGTCTACCGCCATTTGCGCCGCGGTCACCGAGCCCTGGCCGGTCGGCGTCGACGCCGGGCCGTTCATGTCGGTGAGAACGCCGATCTTGACCACATCGTCGGAGACCTGCGCCAGCGCGGTCGGCGATGACAACGCCGCGGCGGCAAAGGCCGCGAGCATGGAAAATCTTCTGGCTGAAATCACGAATTTCCTCCCGTTCTATTGTCAGGCGCATTGGCCTTATTGCTTGACCGGGAGCTTAAGCAGCCGGTCGGCGTTCTTGCAATCAATTCGCGGTCTGCGTCAACGCGGCTAGGCGGCGAAACGGATCAGGCCGGAGGGCGCCGTATCGTAGCCGCTGAGCTCGGCGGCCCGCTGCTTGAACCGCTTGTCGCGCAGGAAACCGATCAGGGCCTGCACCTGCGGCCGGAAATAGCTGCGCTGCCGCATCAGCAAGTCGAAATTCTCGAACAGCAGCGGGACGAAATCGAGCCCGGCCGATTTGGCCGCGGCGCGGGTCGCGACACCGCAGTCGGCCTTGCCGGCGCGGATTGCGGCGGCAAGATCGGGACCGGTCAGACATGGCGGCTCGAGCCGGCGCAGATCCTTAGGCGCTGCGCCGGCTTGCGTCAGCAGCGTCTCGAGCAGCATCTGGGCGCCGGCGCCGGGCTGCCTGACCGCCATTTTCGCCCGCGAGGCCATGACATCGGCGAGGCTGTTGAGTTGTTTCGGATTGCCGGGCGCCACCAGCAGCCCCTGCTCACGGCGTGCCACGCCGACCAGCACCGCATCATGCAGGCCCGGCATCGTGCGCACCGTCGCAATGTTGGCGTCGTCGGCGGAACCTTCTGACATCGCCGGGCGGTGGAAATGCACGGCGGAGGCGATCACCTCGCCGCGCTCGAGCCGGTCGACGCCGCGTGCTGTGCCCTCTGCCAGAGAGGCGAGGCCGGAACCGGATTCGCGCAGCGCCCATTCCAGGAGATCGTCCTGGCTGCCGCCGACGATCGGCGGCGGCTCGGCGAAAATCATGCCGTTGGGCCGGGCCAGCCCCGCGAGCACCCAAAGATCCAGTTCGTGGCGTGGAAACAGCCACTTGCCGGTGACCTTGCTGCAGGGAATCGCGCCCGCGGTCACCAATTCGTAGAGCTTGCGCTCGCCCAGCCGGAGGTAGTCGGCAGCCTCGGCGGTGGTCAAAAATTCCATCCTGCACTTTTATGCATATTTCTGCGCCTTTTCAATCAATTGACAGTTGTGGAATTCTTGCCGAACAGGACAGACGGAGGAAGCGATGTCGGACCAATCGAGCGCCTGGCAGCTGATCCTGAACGGCGATCCCGCACTGTTTGCGATCGTACGGCTGTCGCTCGCCGTCAGCCTGTCGGCGGTCGCGCTGGCCGCGCTGATCGGCATGCCGCTCGGCGCCCTGCTGGGGCTGACGCGCTTTCCCGGGCGCTCGGTGCTGGTGGTGCTGCTCAATGCGCTGATGGGGCTGCCGCCAGTCGTCGTCGGGCTTGCGGTTTACCTGCTGCTGTCGCGTTCCGGACCGCTCGGGTCGTTCGGGATCCTGTTCACCCCGGCGGCAATGGTGGTGGCCCAGACCATCCTGATCGCGCCGATCATCGCGGCGCCGACGCGCCAGACCGTCGAGGATCTCTGGGCCGAGTATCGCGACGAACTCACCGCGATGGATGTCAGCCCCGTCGGCCGCATGACGACCTTGTTGTGGGACGCCCGCTTCAGTCTGGTCACGGCGCTGCTGGCGGGATTCGGCCGCGCCGCTGCCGAAGTGGGCGCGGTCATGATCGTCGGCGGCAACATCAACGGCTTCACCCGCACCATGACGACCGCGATCGCGCTCGAGACCTCCAAGGGCGATCTGCCGCTGGCGATGGGGCTCGGGCTCGTCCTGGTCGCCATCGTTCTGGCGATCAACGCGGCCGCCTGGGGCACGCGGGTCTGGTCCGAACGGCAGGC
>JBAUUA010000851.1:0-4007 GCA_049582465.1 Bradyrhizobium sp.
ACCCCCCGACCATCTTCAGCCACTCGTCCTCGGTCAGCACCTCGACGCCGTGCTTCTTGGCCTCAGCGAGTTTCGAGCCGGCACCGGGGCCGGCGACCACGTAATCGGTCTTCTTCGACACCGAACCCGCCGCCTTGGCCCCCAGCCGTTCCGCCATCGCCTTGGCCTCGTCGCGCGTCATCTTCTCCAGCGAACCCGTGAAGACGACGGTCTTGCCCGCGATCGCCGAATTGCTTTTCGGCTTTTCGGCATCGAGGATGGTGACTTCCCTGGTCAGCCGCTCGACGATGCCGCGATTATGGCTCTCGCCGAAATAGGCCTTGATGCTGGCGATCACGGTGTCGCCGATCTGGTCGAGCGCATCCATCTCGGCGACGGCCTCCTCATCGTCCTTGGTTACCTTGAGGCAGGCATCGTGAAACGCCTGCCAGGAGCCATAACCGCGCGCCAGCGCCAGCGCGGTGGTCTCGCCGACATGGCGCATGCCGAGCGCAAAGATAAAACGCTCCAGCGAAATGCGCCGCCGCTCCTCGATGGCCGCAAACAGATTGCGCACCGAGGTCTGGCCGTAGCCTTCGATCTCCTCCAGCTTGAGTTTTGCGTTGCGCTTTTCCAGCGTGAAGATGTCGGCGGGCTCCTTGACCCAGCCCTGCTCGAAAAAATACGTGATCTGCTTCTCGCCCAATCCCTCGATATCGAAGGCACGGCGCGAGGCGAACAGCTTTAGGTGCTCGATTTTCTGGTAGGGACAGGCGAACTCGCCGCTGCAGCGGAGGCGCGAGCCCTCCTCGCCGGTCGCGGTCTCCTCGCGCACCACGTCGGTATGCAGCGGGCACGGGCATTTCTTCGGAAAGTGATAGGGCTTTGCGTCCTTCGGGCGCTTGTCGATGATGACATCGACCACTTGCGGAATCACGTCGCCGGCGCGCTGGACGACGACGGTGTCGCCGATCCTGATATCGCGGCCCTCGCGCAATTGCTCGCCGTCGCCGCCGATGCCCTTGATGTAGTCCTCATTGTGCAGCGTGACGTTCTGCACGATCACGCCGCCGACGCCGATCGGCTCGAGCTTGCCGACGGGCGTGAACGAACCGGTACGCCCGACCTGGATCTCGATATCCCGCAGCACCGTCGTGGCGCGCTCGGCCGGGAATTTGTGTGCGATCGCCCAGCGCGGCGTGCGTGACACGAAGCCGAGGCGTTCCTGCCAGTCGAGGCGATCGACCTTGTAGACGACGCCGTCGATGTCGTAATCGAGTTTTGCGCGCTGCTCCTCGATCTTGCGGTGAAACGCAATCAGCTGCTCGACCGAATGACAGATTTTTGTCAGCGGATTGGTCTTGAAACCGCAGCGCTCGAACCAGCCGATCATGCCGGACTGGGTGTCCTCCGGCATCTCCGTCATCTGGCCCCACGCATAGGCGAAAAAGCCGAGCGGTCGCGAGGCGGTGATCGACGGATCCTTCTGCCGCAGCGAGCCCGCCGCCGAATTGCGCGGATTGGCGAAGATGGTGGCACCTTCAGCCCTCTGGCGCTCGTTGAGCGCGAGAAAGGCTTTCTTGGTCATGTAGACCTCGCCGCGCACCTCGCAGATGTCGGGCACGTTGCGCCCCTTCAGTTTCTTCGGCACGTCCTCGAGCGTGCGGATATTGGCGGTGACGTCCTCGCCCTCGGCCCCGTCGCCGCGGGTGGCGGCGGTGACGAGTTCGCCTTCCTCGTAACGCAGCGACATGGAGAGCCCGTCGATCTTCGGCTCGGCGCTGAAATCGATGCTGTCGTCGTCGGAAAGCTTCAGGAAGCGGCGGATGCGGCCGACGAAATCGAGCACGTCTTCCTCGGCAAACGCGTTGTCGAGCGACAGCATCGGCACCGCGTGCCGGACTTTCTTGAATTTCCCCGACGGCGCCGCGCCGATCTTCTGCGACGGCGAGGCGCTGGTGACGAGTTCCGGAAACCTCGCCTCGATGGCGTTGAAGCGCTGGCGCAGCGCGTCATATTCGGCGTCGGAGATCTTCGGCGCGTCTTCCTGATAATAGGCCTTGTCGTGCCGTTCGATCTCGAGCGTCAGCCGCTTGTGCTCGACCTTGGCCTGGGCCCTGATGAGGTCGGCGACGTCGGTGAGGGTATTTGTCTTTGCTGTCCTGGCCATGGTTCCTGAATACGACGAAGTCCATTTCAAGAAAAGACGGCATCGGCGGCGTTCCCCGGATGCTGTGCAACGCACGGCGCGTCCCCGCGCGTTTTCGACGCGCCCCGGAATGACGGCAGAAGCTACTAACTCGCCGCCTTCAGCAGCCGTTCCGCCGCCGCTCTAGCCTCGGCGGTGATCTCGGCGCCGGCCAGCATGCGGGCGATTTCCTCGCGGCGGTGATCGGCGGCGAGCGCGTTGACACGGGTGGCGACCCGCTTGCCCTTGTCGAGCGCGTCCTTGGAAATCAGAAGATGCTGGCTGGCTCTCGCGGCGACCTGCGGCGCGTGCGTGACCGCCATCACCTGGACCTTGCCGGCTAGCCGCGCCAACCGCGCGCCGATCGCGTCCGCCACGGCTCCGCCGACGCCGGTGTCGATTTCGTCGAACACCAAGGTGGGCGCCGAGCCGCGATCGGACAGCACCACCTTCAGCGCCAGCAGGAACCGCGACAGCTCGCCGCCCGAGGCGACTTTCATCAAGGGGCCCGCCTTGGTGCCGGGATTGGTCTGCACCCAGAACTCGACGCGATCGAACCCTTGCGGTCCCGGCGACTTCGGATCGGAATCGATCTGCGTCATGAATTTGGCGCGTTCGAGCTTCAGCGGCGCCAGTTCGGCGTTGACGGCCTTGTTGAGCTTTTCCGCCGACTTTGTGCGCGCAACCGATAGCTTTGTCGCCGCCGCATTGTAGCGCGCGTCCGCTTCAGCCGCCGCCGCCTCGAGCTTCTTCAACCGGTCGGCGCCGGCGTCGATCAGCGCCACGTCGGCGGCGTATTTCTTGGCGAGTTCCGCCAGCCCATCGACCGGCGTCGAATATTTGCGCGACGCGGCGCGCAGCGCAAACAGCCGTTCCTCGATGCGCTCGAGCTCGGCGGGATCGAAATCCGCCGCGACCAGCGCCGCGTGGAGGTGCTGGTCGGCCTCCTCCAGCGCGTTGATCGCCGCATCGATCGCCTTCACCGCGGGTTCGACCAGCGCCGGCAGGTTTCCGGCGCGGCGCTCCAGCCGCCGCACCGCTGCCGACAATGCAGGAACCGGCGAATGCGGGCCGCCGACCGCATCCTGCGCCTCGCGCAGATCGGCGGCGATCTTCTCGCCCTGCATCATGGTGGTGCGGCGCTCGGCGAGCGCGGTTTCCTCGCCGTCTTTGGGCGCAAGCTTCTTCAGCTCGTCGGAGGCATGGCGCAGATAATCGGCCTCGCGCGCGGCGCGCTCCATGTCGGCGCGATGCGCGTCGAGCACGCCGTTGGCGGCGCGCCGCGCGTCCCACAGCGCTTCCAGCGCGGTGACGTCCTTCTCGAGCCCGGCAAAGGCGTCGAGCAGGCGACGGTGGGTGGAGGCATCGACCAGCGCGCGCTCGTCATGCTGGCCGTGAATCTCGACCAGCGCGGTGCCGACCGCTTTCAGCGTCTGCACGCTGATGGCCTGGTCATTGAGGAAGGCGCGGGTACGGCCGTCGGCCAGCTGGACCCGGCGCAGGATCATTTCGCCCGTTTCGTCGAGCCCGTTATCGCCCAGGATTTTAAAGGCCGGGTGGTCCTTCGGCACGTCGAACACCGCGGTGACCTGGCCCTGCTCCGCGCCGTGACGCACCAGCCCGGCATCGCCGCGGCCGCCCAGCGCCAGCGCGAAGGCATCGAGGAGAATGGATTTGCCCGCACCGGTTTCGCCGGTCAGCACCGCGAGCCCCCGGGAAAACTCGATATCGAGCCGTTCGATCAGGACGATGTCACGGATCGAAAGACGCGCCAGCATGGAAAGTAAGATCCTAACCGAGACCCAGTTTTTTGAAGGCTTTGGAGATGTAGGAGCCCGTG
>JBAUUA010000852.1:0-2027 GCA_049582465.1 Bradyrhizobium sp.
CTCCTTCAGAGCCACGTTCACGAATGCGGCCATTTCCGATCCGCATTCCAACTGCAATGCGAAGCAGTACCGTGGCTCTTTCGACTCATTTCGGATGTATCAATTTCTTTGATTTTAACGGTCAATATTCCTCACTTGTAAAATTGAAAGAAAAGGCGAGAGTGGCCCTTGACGAGCTCTGAGGTTTTGCCGGGCTCTACACGGTCCGTCGACCTCCAAGGGTTTGCTCCTAGCTGCGCCGCGGAGACATAGAACAATGAACACAGTTCGGTCGTCACGACGGACCGGCCTTGCGGATACGATCCGAAAGTACGCGTCATCTCCTTGTTGGATGCATGAGGTCGACCCTGATTATCTCGGCTATTGGTCTAGAGATGAAGTGGTTGCTTTTCTCAAATCGCTCCTGGAACGGGAGCGCATCGGCACCAAAGCCTTCTCAGACATCCGCCAGGCAGCCAGCCTCCATAGTGCTGACTTGATCCTCGAGACTGAATTAGCCCAAGCGTCGATTTGCCTGCTGCTCCAGGCAGAAATCGCTGCGAGAGGCTCCGTCGCCGCAGATCCTCTCAAGGACGTCACCAATGAACGTCATCCAAAATGCAGCCTTGAGGACGCTATTGCATCCGCGAGAGCCAATCAGGCTGGGTTAAGCCTGACAATTGAGCAGGCCGTTCCGAATGTTCTTGATTCAGAGTTGAACTCTCATCTTACGAAGATGCTGCAGTTGCACTGGAACCAAATAGAGCAACTTGACACTCTTCTCACATAGAGACTTGCTTTAACGCGCTCTCGACCTGACGATTCTGTCGCTGGCAATAACGACAGTGATCGTTGAAACCGGTTCGCCGGGGTCTGGACGATGGTTCACGCTGCGGCCCTCGAGGGATACCGGAGGGATAAACGGCACCGGAACCGCGCGACGATGGTGTCGTCCCGCGAACTATACGCGCCGTAATCGTTTTAGAGGTGCCACTAATGCTCCCTGCTGTAGGAACAATCGACGGTCCCGATACGCACGGTCACCCTACCGGCTGGCGGCGCTATCTTTATTCGACCAACCACAAAGACATCGGCACGATGTACTTCGTGTTCGCTATGTGCGCGGGGGTGATTGGCGGGATCCTCTCAGTGGCAATCCGAATGGAATTGCAACAACCGGGCCTGCAGATCTTCACCAATACGCACACTTATAACGTGTTCGTGACAGGCCACGGCCTGATCATGATCTTCTTCACGCTGATGCCGGCGATGATGGGCGGATTCGGCAACTGGATGGTGCCGCTGATGATAGGAGCGCCGGACATGGCGTTTCCGCGTATGAACAACATCTCGTTTTGGCTGCTGCCCGCGTCGTTTGCGCTGCTCATCATTTCGATGTTCGTCGAAGGCGAGCCCGGCTCGAACGGCGCCGGCACGGGCTGGACGCTCTACGCACCACTCTCGACGTCCGGTCACCCCGGCCCGGCCGTCGATTTCGTGATCCTGTCGATCCACATCGCGGGCGCGTCTTCAATCCTGGGCGCGATCAACTTCATCACCACCATTTTCAATATGCGCGCGCCAGGCATGACCTTGCACAAAATGCCGCTATTCGCATGGTCGGTCCTAGTCACGGCATTCCTCTTGCTGTTGTCACTGCCCGTGCTCGCCGGCGCGATTACCATGCTCCTGACCGACCGTAACTTTGGAACGACGTTCTTCGGCGCCGAAGGCGGCGGTGATCCGGTGCTGTTTCAGCACCTGTTCTGGTTCTTCGGCCATCCCGAGGTCTACATCATGGTGTTGCCGGGCTTCGGCATCATCAGCCACGTGACCTCGACTTTTAGCCGAAAGCCAATCTTCGGCTATCTCGGAATGGCCTATGCAATGGTTGCAATCGGGTTCATCGGCTTTGTCGTCTGGGCCCATCACATGTACACCGTCGGCATGTCGAGCAGCGCCCAGGCCTACTTTGCGTTTGCCAGCATGGTGATCGCGGTGCCGACCGGCATCAAGATCTTTTCGTGGATCGCCACCATGTGGGGCGG
>JBAUUA010000853.1:0-2360 GCA_049582465.1 Bradyrhizobium sp.
TGATAGAGGTCGTTGCCTTCGCGGGTACGCTCGCCGACGCCGGCGAACACCGAATAGCCGCCATGGGCCTTGGCAACGTTGTTGATCAGTTCCTGGATCAGCACGGTCTTGCCGACGCCGGCGCCGCCGAACAGGCCGATCTTGCCGCCCTTGGCGTAAGGCGCCAAGAGGTCGACGACCTTGATGCCGGTGACGAGGATTTCAGCTTCGGTCGACTGGTCGGTATAGGTCGGCGCTTCCTGGTGGATCGCGCGCATGCCTTCCGCAACCACCGGGCCGGCTTCATCGATCGGCTCGCCGATGACGTTGATGATGCGGCCGAGCGTGCCGGCGCCGACCGGCACCATGATCGGGTTGCCGGTATCGGTGACTTCCTGACCGCGGACCAGGCCCTCGGTGGTGTCCATCGCGATGGTACGCACCGTGGATTCGCCGAGATGCTGCGCCACTTCGAGCACCAGACGGTTGCCGCCGTTCTTGGTCTCGATCGCATTGAGAATGGCGGGCAGATGTCCCTCGAACTGCACGTCGACGACGGCGCCGATGACCTGCGTGATGCGTCCGGTCTGGTTGGCGGGTGTGGCCATAAACTCTCTCCTTCGAATTCTAAATCTCTAGACAACCGTCAGTCTGATCGTGCGTGTCGCCGCTACATCGCCTCGGCGCCGGAGATGATTTCAATCAGCTCCTTGGTGATCATGGCCTGACGGGTTCGGTTGTAAATCAGGGTCTGCTTGCGGATCATGTCGCCGGCGTTGCGGGTGGCGTTGTCCATCGCGCTCATCTGCGCGCCGTAGAACGAGGCGTTGTTTTCGAGCAGCGCGCGGAAGATCTGCACCGCGAGGTTACGCGGCAGGAGCCCGGTCAGGATCTCGTCTTCCTCCGGCTCGTATTCGTAGGATGTCGCAGGTCCGGCATTGGCGGCGGGAGCTTCCACCACCAGCGGAATGATCTGCTGCGCGGTCGGCACCTGCGCGATCACGGATTTGAAGCGCGAATAGAACAGCGTGCAGACGTCGAACTCGCCGGCGTCGAAGCGCGCGATCACCCGCTTGGCGATGTCCTCGGCATTGACGAAGCCGAGTTGGCGAACCGAGCGCAGCTCGACATTCTCGACGATCTGCTTCTCGAAGGTGCGACGCAGCTGCTCGTAGCCCTTGCGGCCGACACAGAAGAACTTGACCTCTTTGCCCTGGTTCATCAGCGTCAGCGCACGCTCGCGGGCGAGACGCACGATCGAGGAATTGAACGCGCCGGACAGGCCGCGCTCCCCGGTGCAGACCAGAAACAGGTGCACCTGGTCCTTGCCGGTGCCGGCCAGCAGCACCGGCGCGCCGGGCGAACCCGCCGCGGCGCTGGCGATATTCGAAATCACCGCATCCATTTTTTCGGCGTAAGGCCGCGCCGCTTCGGCGGCGGTCTGCGCACGGCGCAGCTTGGAGGCTGCGACCATCTGCATGGCCTTGGTGATCTTCTGCGTCGCCTTGGTGGAGGCGATGCGGACCCGCATGTCT
Organism: Bradyrhizobium sp.; assembly: GCA_049582465.1. Classification (GTDB taxonomy): domain Bacteria; phylum Pseudomonadota; class Alphaproteobacteria; order Rhizobiales; family Xanthobacteraceae; genus Bradyrhizobium. Next base: position 1,515 of record JBAUUA010000853.1, read on the forward strand.
TTAAGGGAAGCCATTCTCAGTTCACCCCGGCGATCCGGTCTTCGACCCGACCGCAAGCCTCGCTTTCGTCATGCCCGGCCTCGTGCCGGGCATGCACGTCCCGTTTCAAGCAAACGTCTTGCTGTAACCCTCGACCGCCGCCTTGAGCTTGCCGGCGGTGTCATCCGAGAGATCGCGGGTCTCGCGGATGCTGTTGAGGATGTCGACGTTCTTGCCGCGCAACAGCGACAGCAGGCCGTCCTCGAAGGCTTTCACCTTGGCGAGCGGAAGCGCGTCGAGATAACCGTTGGTGCCGGCCCAGATCACGCACACCTGCTCTTCCATCTTGAGCGGCGAGAATTGCGCCTGCTTCAGGAGTTCCGTCAGCCGCGAGCCGCGATTGAGAAGACGCTGCGTCGTCGCGTCGAGATCGGAGCCGAATTGCGCGAACGCCGCCATTTCGCGATATTGCGCGAGCTCGCCCTTGATCTTGCCGGCGACCTTCTTGGTCGCCTTGGTCTGCGCCGCGGAGCCGACCCGCGAAACCGAAAGGCCGACGTTCACCGCGGGCCGGACGCCCTGGTAGAACAGGTCCGTCTCGAGGAAGATCTGGCCGTCGGTGATCGAGATGACATTGGTCGGAATGTAGGCCGAGACGTCGTTGGCCTGGGTTTCGATCACCGGCAACGCCGTCAGCGATCCCGAGCCATGGTCGTCGTTAAGTTTCGCGGCGCGCTCGAGCAGGCGCGAATGCAGGTAGAACACGTCGCCGGGGAAGGCTTCGCGGCCCGGCGGCCGGCGCAGCAGCAGCGAGATCTGGCGGTAGGCGACGGCCTGCTTGGAGAGGTCGTCGTAGATGATCAGCGC
>JBAUUA010000854.1:0-1621 GCA_049582465.1 Bradyrhizobium sp.
TGAAGAACTGTCCGGCGATGCCCGACATGAAGCTCGCCGGCGCGAAGATCGCGATGATGGTCAGCGAGATCGCGATCACGGCGAGGCCGATTTCGTCGGCGGCCTCCAGCGCCGCGCGATAGGGCGATTTGCCCATCCGCATGTGGCGCACGATGTTCTCGATCTCGACGATGGCGTCATCGACGAGGATGCCGGTCGACAGCGTGATGGCGAGGAAGCTGACCAGGTTCAGCGAGAATCCCAGGATGTCCATCGCCCAGAACGCCGGGAAGATCGACAGCGGCAGCGAGATGGCGGCGATGATGGTGGCACGGATGTCGCGCAGGAACAGAAGGACGATGACGACGGCGAGAATCGCGCCTTCGAACAGGGTAGAGATCGCGGCTTCGTAGTTGCCCTTGGTATATTCCACCGAGGTGTCGATCAGCTTCAGATCGACATCGGGATAGGCGACCTTCAGCGCATTGATGCGCTTCTGCACGGCGGCCGCCACCACCACGTCGCTGGCGCCCTTGGAGCGCTTGATGCCGAGCGCCACCACCGGCTCGCCGTTGAAGCGGGCGAAGGTGCGGCGGTCGGCGATGGTGTCGGTGACGGTGCCGAGATCGTCCAGCCGGACCTCGCCGCCGCCGAACAGCGGGATCATGGTGCCCGCGAGATCGTTCAACGTCTTGGCGCCGGCGAGCGTGCGGATCGCCTGGTCGTTCTTGCCGATCTCGGCGCGGCCGCCGGCGAGGTCGACATTGGTGCCGCGCAGGCTCTGGCTGACATTGACGGCGGTCAGCCCCGCCGCCTGCAGCCGGTCGGGATCGAGCGAGACCAGGATCTCGCGCTCGACACCGCCGATGCGCTCGACCTGGGCGACGCCGCGCACGCCCTGCAGCGCGCGCTTGACGACGTCGTCGACGAAATAGGACAGTTGCTCGGGCGTCTTGCCCGGCGAGATCGCGGCATAGGTGACGATCGGCAGGCCGATGACGTCGACGCGCTGGATCAGTGGCTCGGTGACGTTCTGCGGCAGGTTGGCGCGCACCCGCGTGACCGCGTCCTTGACGTCGTTCAGCGCGCGATCGGTATTGGTCTCCAGCGCGAACTGGATCGTCGTCAGCGACAGCCCGTCGGTGATCGACGAGGAACTGTGCCGCACGCCCTCGACGCCCGACACGCCGTCTTCGATCGTCTTGGTGACCTGCGATTCAAGTTCCGCAGGCGCCGCGCCGAATTGCGAGACCGCGACCGAGATGACGGGGATGTCGGCCGAGGGCAGCCGCGTTACCGCGAGCTTGGTAAAGCTGACCCAGCCGAGCACCAGAAGGATGATCGAAAACACCACCGACGGAAGGGGATTGCGGATCGACCATGACGAGACATTGAGAGCCATCAGCGTACCCGCGTGCGATCGAGGTCCTCGGCGAACACGGTCTTGATCTGGTCGCCGTCATGCAGCGAAGAGCCAGCGTCGGCCACGACGATTTCGCCGACGTCGAGGCCTTCAAGGATTTCCACCGAGGTGTCGGATACGAGTCCGGTCCGCACCTTGCGCGTTTCCACCGTGTTCCCTTTGACCACCTGAACCGTCAAATGGTCAATGGCGGTGCGGGGAACCGCGACGCCGCAACTG
>JBAUUA010000855.1:0-2684 GCA_049582465.1 Bradyrhizobium sp.
GAAGAATGACGTGCCGTTCATCTGGCGGACCGGGCGCACCCAGTCGCGCGCAAAGGTCAGTGTCATCCAGCCGGCGAGCGGACGCAAAGCCTCTTGGCCGACATAATGCGCCCAGCCGCCGCCGGAGACGCCGATCGTGCCGCACAGCATCAGGACATTGATGATTGAGCGATAGGTCATGTCCTGGTGATACCAGTGGTTGACGCCGGCGCCGATGATGACCATCGAGCGGCCCTTGGTCCTCTCCGCATTGTGGGCGAACTCGCGAGCGACACCGATGGCATGATCGGCGGACACGCCGGTGATGGTCTCCTGCCAGGCCGGCGTATAGGGCACGTCGTCGTCATAGCCCGACGCGCAAGCGCCGCCGAGCCCACGGTCTAGGCCGTAATGGGCGCACATCAGGTCGAAGACACTCGCGACGAGCCCCTCGCCATCAGCCAGCGCCTGCCGCCGCACCGGCACGTTGCGGACGAGCACGTCGCCCCCCTGGTTGTTTTCGGCGAAGCGCTCGTGCGGTCGGCCGCCGAAATAGGGAAAAGCCACCGGAACGACCTCGTCACGCCGATCGATGACGCTGAGTGCCAGCCGTATGGGCTCGCCGCTCTCGCCATCCTTTTCCTCGAGGTTCCAGCGGCTCTGCGGCTCGCCGTCCTTAGGCCAGCGATAGCCCATCGAACCCTGCGGAACCACCGGCGCACCCGTCTCCTCTGAAAAGGCGACCGTCTTCCAGACAGCGCTGCCTGATTTCGGCGCCTTGCAGGGCGATTCAGCCCCGCCGGCGAGATCGCTCTGCCGCAGATATCGATCCGGCACGAAACGATCGCCGTCCTTCCTCAGCCTCACCAACATCGGCAAGTCGGTATAGCGGCGTGCATAATCCTCGAAATAGGGCACTTTGCGGTCGATGAAGAACTCTTTCAGCACGACATGGCCCATCGCCATGCCAAGTGCCGAGTCGGTTCCTTGCTTGGGGTGGAGCCACAAATCCGAAAGCTTTGCGACCTCGGAATAGTCGGGCGTGACCGCTATCACCTTGGTGCCGTTATAGCGTGCCTCGGTGAAGAAATGTGCGTCCGGCGTGCGCGTCTGCGGCACGTTGGAGCCCCAGGCGATGATGTAGCCGGAATTGTACCAGTCGGCGCTCTCCGGCACGTCGGTCTGTTCGCCCCAGGTCTGCGGGGAGGACGGCGGCAGGTCACAATACCAGTCGTAGAAGGACAAAAGCGTGCCGCCGATAAGGCTGAGATAGCGCGCGCCGGAGGCATAGGACACCATCGACATGGCCGGGATCGGCGAAAAGCCGACGACGCGGTCGGGCCCCCATGTCTTGATCGTATGGACATTCGCTGCGGCAATGATCTCGGTGGCTTCATCCCAACTCGCCCGCACGAAGCCGCCATGCCCGCGTATCGCCTTGTAACCTGTCGCCTTTTCTTTATCACCGACGATCGAGCCCCATGCCTCGACCGGCTCTAATGTCCGGCGCGCTTCCCGCCATGCCTTGATCAGCCTGCCGCGTACCAGCGGGTATTTGATGCGGCTGGCACTATAGAGGTACCAGCTATAGGAAGCGCCGCGGGAACAGCCGCGCGGCTCATGGTTGGGGATACCGGGACGGGTGCGCGGATAGTCGGTCTGTTGCGTCTCCCAGGTGACGACACCGCTCTTGACGTAGATCTTCCAGCTGCAACCGCCCGTGCAGTTCACGCCGTGGGTCGAGCGCACGATTTTGTCATGCTGCCAGCGCTGCCGGTAGCCCTCCTCCCACATGCGGTCCTCGTCACGCAATTCGCCGAGGCCGCCGGCAAACGGTTCGCGCCGCCGGGAAAGATAGGTGAGGCGTTCGAGGAAATGGCTCATATGGCAACCCCTTCCCAGTTTCTATCGTGATGTCTTGGCGATGGTCGTTCCCGTTGCCTCGCCCATCACCGGTGCGCTCCGCACCTCGGCCAGATAGTTCAAGATGAGTGACACCCAGACTTTCCCAAGTGACCCACCTAAGTCGCACTGACTTGGAATGGTCAGTGGCTAAGGTATCGAAGCGCTTTACCCCTGTGAAGAGCTATGTGATCGGTCTTGTCACTCTTGATCTCATATTGCGGGTCATACTTACTCGCATGATGGAGATATCCTTTGTAGTTCACCTCGGTCGTATGCAATTATTCGATACGCGGCAAGATCTCAAACTGATGAAATGGTGGTGGCGAAGCCAGAGTCCATTCGAGCGTGGTCGCTCCAGGCCCCCACGGATTGTCGGCAGCCTCCTCCTTGCGAAAAAAGGCATAGGCCATGGCGATAAGGCGGCGGTCGCACGCGATCTGGATAAAATGTATGCGCTGTTCCCGCGTCTGTCGGAGCGTCGGCGTCAACTCGCGGGAAGCATGGCGGGTGGCGAACATTGGGCGTTGGTTCCCGTATGCCTTTTGTCGATTTAGACGGCGAATTACGCCTGGTAACTGTTAAAGCGATCGGCGCCGATAACACCTTTTCGCGTGGCTCGCTTCGCCGTTCTCGAGCCAATGGCTATCGTCGCTTTTTCGTCGGCGATTCGATGCATGATCTCGATCGCGCTGCCGAACAAATCATGTTCGCATTCGAGAGGATAAACAACATATGCGGGCATTGAAAATTCGGGGGCGCCGTCGATCAGGGTTAGCCGCTTGGCCTTTAGGTGGGGCAGC
>JBAUUA010000856.1:0-4964 GCA_049582465.1 Bradyrhizobium sp.
ACGTGCTGATGAAGCATCTCGGCAATATCGCGGCCAAGGAAAACGTCGAGGTCGAGGCTGAGGCGCTCGGCATCATTGCCCGCGCCGCCGAAGGCTCGGTGCGCGATTCGCTGTCGCTGTTCGATCAAGCGATCGCGCATGCGGCGGGTCCGGTGCGCGCCGATGCGGTGCGCCAGATGCTTGGGCTCGCCGACCGCACCCGGGTCATCGATCTCTTCGATTCGCTGGCGCGCGGCGATATCGCCAGCGCCTTCCGGGAATTTCGCGAACAGTACGACGTCGGCGCCGATCCGATCGTGGTGCTGTCGGATCTGGCCGAATTCGTCAATTTCGTCACCCGCGTCAAGATCGTGCCGGCGACGGCCGATAACGTCGCCTACAGCGAGACCGAGCGCGTCCGTGCCCGCGATTTCGCATCGAAGCTTTCGATGCGGGTGTTGTCGCGGATGTGGCAGATGCTCCTGAAGGGCATCGCCGAGGTGCAGGCCGCGACCCGGCCGGCGGCGGCGGCGGAAATGGTGCTGGTGCGCATCGCCTATGTCGCCGACATGCCGACGCCGGACGAGGCGATCCGGATGCTCGAGCAGAATGGCGGCGCGTCCCCGGTCGTTGGCGGAACAGCCGCGCCGCGCAGCGCGTCGGCCGCGCCGGTTTCCTCGATGCCGTCGTCCCCGGCGCGTGCGACGTCTGCGCCCAGGAGCAATGCCGAGCCGTCGGCACGTCCGCAAATGATCGCGCCGTCGCCGGATGCCGCACCGGCTGCGCGCCGGATTGCCAGCTTTCCGGAGTTGGTGGCGCTCGCCGCGGAGAAACGCGACCTGCTGACGAAAGCCGCGCTGGAAGCCGACGTGCGGCTGGTCCGCATCGAGGACGGCCGGCTGGAAGTGGCGATGGAGCGCAGCGCAGCGCGGACGCTGATCAACGATCTCTCGCGCAAGCTCGAGCAATGGACCGGACGGCGCTGGACCGTGATCGTCTCCAACGAAGCCGGCCAGCCGACGCTGCGTTCGCAGAACGAGGTCGCCAAGAACCAGCGCGAGCGCGCCGCCGAGGCCGACCCGCGGGTGCAGGAGGTGCTGGCGCGCTTTCCCGGCGCCAAGGTGGTCGAGGTGCGCAGGCTTGCCCCGGAGCCGCCGGAATCCGATGCTAGCGGTGAAGACCCCGCCGAAAGCCCCGACAGCGACGATTGATAGCGACAGACAAGGAAACATTCATGGCTGATTTCCTCGGCATGATGAAACAGGCAGCACAGCTGCAATCGAAGATGCAGGCGATGCAGGAAGAACTCGGCCATGTCGAGGTCGAGGGCATTTCCGGCGGCGGCCTGGTCAGCGTGCGCATGACCGCGAAGATGGAAGTGAAGGGCGTCAAGATCGACCCCAGCCTGATGAAGGCGGACGAGCGCGAAATCCTCGAAGACCTGCTGGTGACCGCGCATAACGACGCCCGGCGCAAGGCGGAAGCCGCGATGGCCGAGAAGATGCAGGCGCTGACCGGCGGCCTCGGCCTGCCGCCGGGACTGGGCCTCACCTGACATGGCCACTGCGGTTGCCGGCCCCGAGATCGAACGCCTGATCCAGCTCCTGGCGCGGCTGCCCGGGCTCGGCCCGCGCTCGGCGCGGCGCGCGGCACTGCATCTGATCAAGAAGCGCGAGGCGCTGATGACGCCGCTCGCGGGTGCGCTCCAGGTCGCGATCGACAAGATCCAGGTCTGCAAGACCTGCGGCAATATCGACACCCAAAATCCCTGCACGGTGTGCACCGATCCGCGGCGCGATCCCTCGATCATCGTCGTGGTCGCCGACGTCGCCGATCTCTGGGCGCTGGAGCGCGCGCATGCGACCAGCGGGCGCTATCACGTGCTGGGCGCGACATTGTCGCCGCTCGACGGCGTCGGCCCGCAGGATCTGACCATCGACGCGCTGGTTCAGCGCGCGCACGATCCGCAGGTCAGCGAAATCATCCTCGCCTTGAACGCCACCGTCGACGGCCAGACCACCGCGCATTACATCACCGACCTCCTGCAGGAGGCGAACGTCAAGGTGACGCGGCTCGCCCATGGCGTGCCGGTCGGCGGCGAACTCGACTACCTCGATGAAGGCACGCTGTCCGCGGCGATGCGTCAGCGAACCCTGTTCTAGCAACCAGATACGGAAATGATCGACATGACGAAACGACGATTCGGCATACGGTTGGCCTTGGGCGTGATCCTTGCGGCGACGGCAGCCACGCCCGCGGTTATGGCGCAGCAGGCCGTACCCGCGGCGAAGCCGGCCAAACTGATCAGCGCGGGCGACGTGCTGTCCGGCGAACTCAATGCCTTGCGGGTCCGCAGCAGCGCCAAGAAGGGCAAGCGCGTCGCCACCTATCAGCTCACCAGCGAGCCGCGCCGGCTGCCCCCGCCGAACGGGCTGTGCGGCCTGGAAACCGGCCCGGAGACGTTTCAGATCGTCACCAGCAGCGACGCCCAGGCGGCGCAGTTGAAGGCGTTTCTCGGCAAGGAAGTCTCGCTGAAAGTCGACGAGGTCGCCTGTGCGCAGGATGCCGGCGAGATGAGCGAAGCCATCGTCACCAAATGGAGCGTGGTGACCAAGCACTGACTTGCCGTCATCCCTGCCACCAATAATACTGTCCCGCCCAGTTCATCACGAGACCAGACATCATGGCTGAATATCGCACCGTCAAAGCCGATTCCCTGACCAGCGTGGTCCGCAGCATCGTCAAGGCGGGTGGCTCTTCCGACCGCGAAGCCGATCTGGTCGCAACCAATTTGGTCGAGGCCAACCTGAAGGGCCATGACTCGCACGGCGTGGGCATGGTGCCGCGCTACATCGACGCGATGAAGGAAGGCGGCCTCAAGATCAACCAGCATGTCAGCGTGGTGATGGACGGCGGCGTGATGCTTACCCTCGACGGCAATGTCGGCTACGGCCAGGTGATGGGCTATGAGGCGATGGAGCAGGGCGCCGAGCGCGCCAAGCGCAACGGCGTCTGCGTGGTGGGCCTGTCCAACTCGCATCACATCGGTCGCATCGGCCACTGGGCCGAGCAGTGCATTGGCCACGGCCTGGTCTCGATCCACTTCGTCAACGTGCTGGCGCGGCCGATCGTTGCCCCCTTCGGCGGGCGCGACGCCCGCCACGGCACCAATCCGTTTTGCGTCGGCATCCCGCGCCCGGGAAAAGACCCGATCGTGCTGGATTTCGCCACCAGCAAGATCGCCCAGGGCAAGACCCGCGTCGCCTACAACAAGGGCGAGCAGCTCGCCCCCAACACCATCATCGATAACCACGGCAACCCCTCCACCGATCCGCGCTTTACCGTCATCGAACCCTCGGGCGCCATCCTGCCGTTCGGCGAGCACAAGGGCTCGGGGCTGGCTCTGATCTGCGAACTCTTGGGCGGCGCGCTCTCGGGCGGCAAGACCTTGAGCGGCCCGCTGGAGGGTACCCGCAAGGTGATCAACAGCATGTTCTCCATTCTGATCGATCCCGCCAAGATGGGCACCGGCGAGAATCTGGCGCGCGAGATGGAAAGTTTTGTTGCCTGGCACATCGCCTCGCCGCCGGCCGAAGGCGTCGCCCACGTGAAGATTGCCGGCGAGCCGGAGCGCGAATGGAAGAAGCAACGGCTGGCCGAGGGCATCCCGGTCGACCCCGCCACCTGGCAGGAGATCGTCGCCGCCGGCGCGAAGGTCGGCCTGGACAACGCGGCCATCGAGAAGCTGGCGAGCTAGAGCCTCGCTCGGTTTGCGCGGGCCATAAACTCCGCTGTCGTCGCCCGGCTTGACCGGGCGATCCAGTATACCGTGACGTCTCGACTCAATTGTGGATAGCAGTGGAATACTGGGTCACCCGGTCGAGCCGGGTGATGACACCGACCATGCTACACTTTCGCCGTCTCCAGCGCCGCAAAATGCCCGCGCCGCTGCAGCCAGGACAGCAGGATCAGGCTCGGCACCGCGACCGCGACGCAGATCGCGAAGAACAGCGGCCAGCCCGTTGCCTTGGCCACGAAGCCCGCGCCCGACGACAGATAGGTGCGCCCGACCGCGGCGAGCGCGGTCAGCAGCGCGTATTGGGTCGCGGTATGCAGCGGGTTCTGGCACAGCGCCGAGAGGTAGGCGACGAAGATCACGGTGCCGATGGCACTTGTGAAGTTTTCCGCCGTGATCGCAAACGCCAGCGCCCATTGATTGATGCCGACCAGCGCCAGCCATGAGAACGACAAATTGGCGATCGCCTGCAGCACCCCGCCGATCCACAGGCTCGCCGCCAATGAATAGCGCCGCGCGACAAAACCGCCGGCGAAACCGCCGATCAGGGTCGCGGCCAACCCCACGCCCTTGACGATGGCGGCATAGTCGTTGCGGGAAAAGCCGAGATCGATCACGAACGGCGCGGTCATGGTGCCGGAAAACGCGTCGGTGAATTTGAACAGCACCACGAAGGCGAGCGCGGCGAGCGCATCCTTGCGCACCAGAAATTCGGAGAATGCGCCAACCGCGGCGTTGAGCACGCGCGTCAACGCCGTTTCGGTGCTGGTCGCAGCCTCCGCCCGCGCCGATTGTTCGGGCTCGGTGGCGAATAGCGCCGTGGCGGTGCCGATCAGCACCATGGCCGCCATCGTCACATAGCCCCACATCCACGCCGAGGCGCGCGGAAGGCCGGTGCCTTCATAGGCGCTGACCAGGAACAGCGCGCCCGCGGTCGAAACCAGCATGCCAATACGATAGGCCGCGACGTAGGACGCCATGCCGGCGGCCTGCTCGCTTTCGGGCAGGCTTTCGACCCGGAACGCGTCGACCACGATGTCCTGGGTCGATGACATTGCGGCTACCAAAAGCGCGCCGAGCGCCACGAACAGCGGCGAACGGGCCGGGTCGGTGAGCGCCAGGAGCAGGATCGATATGATCAGCAGCAGTTGCGAGCACAGCAGCCAGCCGCGCCGGCGGCCAAAGGCTC
>JBAUUA010000857.1:0-2136 GCA_049582465.1 Bradyrhizobium sp.
GTCGTGGTGTCGGAATATGTCGACGTCGCGAACGCCTTTGTCGAGGCCGAGGAAACCGGCATGGTGAATGCGGTGCTCGACCAGATCGCCCGCCAGTTCCGCGCCGACGAGTTTTCGCGGGGGTAGCTGGAGAATGACTTTGGCCGTAGCCGTCATCCTGAGGTGCCGTAGCGAAGCGGAGGCCTCGAAGGGCGACGGCGTGGCGTTGCGGCTGCACCTGGGCCGTACCTCCTTCGAGGCTCGCAAGGGCTCGCACCTCAGGATGACGGGTTCGCCACCATGACGGACCGCAACCAACCAGCATCCGGTGAGGACGCGCTGATTGCGCGCTATTTCAAGCCGCTCGCGACCGACCCAGGCGCGTTCGATCTCGTCGACGATGCAGCGATCCTCAAGGCCACCGGCGAAGACGTCGTGGTGAAGACCGACGCCATCGTCGAAGGCGTGCATTTCCTGCCTGACGATCCGCCGGACACGGTGGCGCGGAAGGCGCTGCGGGTGAACCTGTCCGATCTCGCCTCCAAGGGCGCCGCACCTTGCGGTTTCCTTTTGACCCTGGCGTTGCGCAAGGCCGACGACGACTGGCTCGCGCCGTTCGCGCGCGGGCTCGGCGAGGACGCCGCACAGTATGGCTGTCCGCTGCTCGGCGGCGATACCGTGTCGACCCCGGGCCCCCTGATGATTTCGATCGCGGCGTTCGGACACGTGCCATCGGGCAAGATGGTCCATCGGTTCGGCGCGCAGCCCGGCGACCGCGTAGTAGTGACGGGGACGATCGGCGACGCCTCGCTCGGTCTCGATATCCTCAAGGGCAGCGCGGTCGCCGCCGCCTTGGCTGGTGATCCCGCAGCCAGGGAGCTGCTGGTCGGGCGCTACCGCGTGCCGCAGCCGCGCAACGCGCTGGCGCTAGTCATTCGCGAATACGCCAGTGCCTCGATGGACGTATCGGACGGCCTCGCGGGTGACCTCGCCAAGCTCTGTGCCGCCTCCGGCGTCTCGGCCGCGATCGACGCACCAAGCATTCCCTTGTCAGCGCCGGCGGCAGCCTTGGTGGTGCGCGGAACCGTCGGCATCGGAACCCTCGTTTCCGCCGGCGACGACTACGAGATCCTGTGCACAGTATCGGAGAATCGGTTTGAGGCCTTTGCCCGAGCCTCAGGGCTCGCGGGGGTAGCGATAACCCCGATCGGAACGGTTATCGCGGGCAAGGGCGCCCCAAGCTTTCTGGACGCGCAGGGCAGGGAACTAGCGCTGCCGCGCCCGTCCTACAGCCATTTCTAGATTTTTGGAGCAAAGCCCGCGCAAATACCTGCCGAAATCGCCGTTTTAGCCTCTCCGCGGCGTTGCACCCGGCATATGATTTTGGCATGGTCCGGCCCGATTTAAGGCCGACCTTTTGGGCAGGGATGGCCTTCTTTTTATGCGCCGGCCGCTCCCGCGGTAACAGGCGTGGGGTGAAACAGTCTGAGGCAGATTCAATGACAGCATTATGGGCGATTGTGCTCTGCGGGGCACTTTCCATCGTTTACGCCATCTGGGCGACGACCTCGGTTTTGAAAGCCGACGCCGGCAATCCGCGGATGCAGGAGATCGCGGCCGCGGTGCGCGAAGGCGCGCAGGCCTATCTGCGCCGGCAATACACCACGATCGGCATCGTCGGCATCGTGATCTTCGCGCTCTTGGCCTACTTCCTCGGCATGCTGGTGGCGGTCGGCTTTGCCATCGGCGCCATCCTGTCGGGTGCCGCCGGATTCATCGGCATGAACGTCTCGGTGCGCGCCAACGTGCGCACCGCGCAGGCCGCGACCATCTCGCTGGCTGGCGGACTTGAACTCGCGTTCAAGGCCGGTGCCATCACCGGTATGCTGGTTGCCGGTCTGGCGCTCCTGGGCGTGACGATCTACTTCGCCTACCTGACGCACTTCCTGGGTCTTGCGGCCAACAGCCGCACCGTCGTCGATGCGATGGTGGCACTGGGCTTCGGCGCCTCGCTGATTTCGATCTTCGCGCGTCTCGGCGGCGGCATCTTCACCAAGGGCGCCGACGTCGGCGGCGATCTCGTCGGCAAGGTCGAAGCCGGCATTCCCGAGGACGATCCGCGCAACCCCGCCACCATCGCCGACAACGTCGGCGACA
>JBAUUA010000858.1:0-3813 GCA_049582465.1 Bradyrhizobium sp.
AGCCTGAAGAGCCTGCTCGAGACCGGGCACGGCCTCGATATCGAAAAGCCTCCCGTGACGCCGAAGGCGGCGGCCAGTGCCTAAGCCCGAATTCGTCTGCGTCACCCATATCGAGACCACGCCGGAAAACTGCGGCAGGCGCTGACCTCGAGCGATTCCGGGTCTGCGGGCTTCGCCCGCATCCCGGAATGACGACTAGGTGGCGGCCACCGGCGCCACGATCCGCCGATACAAATGCCACGTCGCGTGGCCGAGTACCGGCAGCGTGATTAGGAGGCCGAGGAAATACGGCAGCGACGAGACGATCAGGAGCACCACGATGATTGCGGCCCAGCCGATCATCGGCACCGGGCTGGTCACGACCGCACGGACGCTCGTGATCATTGCGGTGACGAAATCGACGTCGCGGTCGAGCAGCAGCGGGAACGACACCACGGTGAGCGAAAACAGGATCAGCGACAATGCGGCACCGACCGCGTTGCCGATCGCGAGGAACACCAGCCCCTCGTTGGTGGTGAGCACCACCGTCATGAATTCGCGCAGGCTGGAAAACGAGGCGTTCAGCCCGATCAACAGCGCGATCAAGAGGCGCACCTGATACATCCAGATCACGAAGACGAAGAGCGTGACGAACGCCATCCAGCCGATTTCGCTGCGCGATATCACGGTGGACCAGATGGCGATAAGGGAGATGGGTTGCCCGGTCTCACGCCGGCGGCTCAGTTCATAAAGCCCGATGGCGACAAAGGGACCGATCAGCGCAAAGCCGGCGGCCAGCGGATAAGCCAGATAGACCAGGCCGAACGCGGTCAGGCACAGCAGGATTACAACGCCGCCGCCGGCATAGAGCGCGCCGAACAAAAGCCCGTAAAGCGGCATGGCCTGGAAATCGCGCAGGCCCTGCCCCAGCGCTTCCGCGATATCGGCGACCCTGATCCGCCGCACCACCGGATCGACCTTGCCGGAGACGGATGTCATCAGGTGCCCTCCCAAGTTGTTTTGTGAAATGGTGCAGGGCATTGGGGCGAGCGTGTTGATTTGAGTCAACCGTTCGACATTTTCAGTCCCGCAGCATGCACGCTGTGCTCCCTCGCCCCGCTCTTCGCGGGGGCTGGGGTGAGGGGCCTCTCTCGGCATATTCTGAAACAGAGGAGTGCGCGGTGGCTCCCCCTCACCCGGATCGCATCTGCGATGCGATCCGACCTCTCCCCGCAAGCGGGGCGAGGTTAAGTGCTCCTACCCCAGCGTCCGCAGCTCGCGACGCAGCACTTTTCCCGTCGCGGTCATCGGCAGGGTGTCGGTGAACTGCACGAAGCGCGGATATTCATGCGCGGCAAGCTGCACCTTGACGAAATCCTGGATCTCGCGCGCCAAAGCGTCGCTCGGCGCAAAGCCCGGGCGCAGCACGATCCAGGCCTTGATCGATTCGGTGCGGATCGGATCGGGAATGCCGACCACCGCCGACAGCGCCACCGCCGGATGTTTCAACAGCGTATGCTCGATCTCCGAGGGCCCGACGCGATAGCCGGCAGTGGTGATGACGTCGTCCTCGCGGCTGACATACCAGAAATAGCCATCTTGATCACGCACGCCGAGATCGCCGGTCAGCAGGAAGTCGCCGGCGTATTTTTTCGCGGTCGCTTCCGGATTTTTCCAGTACTCGATCATGGTGCAGGGATTGGGCTGGCGCACACCGATGATGCCGCGCTCGCCCGTCGGCAATTCCTCGCCGCGCTCGTTGACGATGCGGACGTCGAAGCCCGGCGTCGGCTTGCCCATCGAGCCTGGGCGGATCGGAAACAGTTTCGAATTGCAGCCGATCACGAGATTGCACTCGGTCTGGCCGTAGACCTCGTGGGCGTCGATGCCGAAGGTCGCGCGCACCCAGTCCAGCAGCTCAGCGCCGAGCGACTCCCCGCCCGTCAGCAGGCTGCGCAGCCTCACGCCGGGGTGCTTTACATTCGCCTGCCGCATCAGCTTCAGCGCGGTCGGCGGCAGGAACACGTTGCGCACGGCGTGATCGGCCATCAGCTGCATCGCCGCCTGCGGTTCGAATTTCTTCGCGCGATGACCGACCACCGGCACGCCGTGATACCAGGCCGGAAACAGCGCATCGAACAATCCGCCGATCCAGGCCCAGTCGGCCGGCGTCCACATCACGTCATCAGGTTTGGGCATGAAGTCGTGCACCATCTCGACATTGGGCAGATGCCCGAGCAGCACGCGATGGGCGTGCAGCGCGCCCTTCGGATTTCCCGTGGTGCCCGACGTGTAGATGATGATGGCGGGATCGTCGGCCGAGGTGTCGATGGTGGGAAATTCCGCGGACGCGCTTTCGACCGACGACCAGAACGATTTGGTGCCGGCCGGGGCGGTGCCGCCGATGACGTAGATGTTTTTCAGCTCCGGCAGCCGGTCGCGGATCTTTGCCAGCTTTTGCCAGCCGCCTTCGTCGGTCACCACCGCTTTGGCGCCGGAATTGGCGAGGCGAAATTCCAGCGCGTCCTCGCCGAACAGCGTGAACAGCGGCACCGACACCAGACCCGAGCGGAAGGCGGCGAGATGGACGACCGGCAGTTCCAGCGACTGCGACAGGAACGCCGCGACGCGGTCGCCCCGCGCAAGCCCATCCGCCTTGAGCACATTGGCGAAGCGACTCGACATCGACCGCAATTCGTCGAACGAGGTGCGCGTGGCGCCGCCGTCCTCGTCGACATAGATCAGCGCCAGCCGATTGCTGCCGTCGGCATGGCGATCGCAGCACGCGGTCGCGATATTGAAGCGCGCCGGCACGTTCCAGCGGAAATCGCGGTAGAGTGTTTCGTAGTCGGCGGTTTCGGTGAGCATGGCGAGGGCGGCTTTCGAAGTCTTCACACTCTCTCGAACATCTGAGGTGTCGTCCCCGCGAACGCGGGGACCCATAACCACCGAATTCAGCTATTGGCCGGGACGTATCAACATGTCGAACCAAATCGTGAGGCCGCGGAGTATGGGTCCCTGCTTTCGCAGGGACGACGGAAAGATCGCGCCTACCCCGTCAGCGCCGCCTTCACCAGGCCGCTGGCCTTCGCAAAATCCATCTGCCCGGCGAATTTTGTCTTCAAGACGCCGATCACCTTGCCCATGTCCTTCATGCCGGCAGCACTCGTCTCGGCGATCGCAGCCGAAATCGCGGCCTTGACGTCGTCCTCCGACATCTGTTTCGGCAGATACGCCGAGATGATCGCGATCTCCTCGCGCTCCTGGGCTGCGAGTTCGGCGCGGCCGCCCTTGTCGTAGAGCTCCACCGATTCCTGGCGCTGTTTTATCATCTTCTGGAACACACTTAGCAGATCGGCGTCGGACAGCGGCGGCTTGCCTTCGCCGCGCGCGGCGATGTCGGCGTTCTTGATGGTCGAATTGACCATGCGCAGCGTGGACAGCTTGCGCTCGTCCTTGGCTCGCATCGCGTCCTTGACCGCATTGTTGATGTCGTCGCGCAGCATCGTCCTGTCCTCTCGCGCCCTTCAGGCGTTCACGGACCCTGATCTAGGCGGTTAAAGGCACCGAGACAACTCGGTTCCGTGGCCATAATCGCCGGAAATATGCGCGATTGCATGTGAATCGCCGCTTAGCGGCTTTGACGCCTGCGCATGCGGCGACTATGTAATGGGTTCATGACAATCCCCGAAAACGTCTCAGCCTGGCCGGACCACAAACCGACCGCGCTCCTCGTGCTGGCCGACGGCACCGTGCTGGAAGGCTTCGGCCTCGGCGCGGAAGGCCAGGCGGTCGGCGAAGTCTGCTTCAACACCGCGATGACCGGCTATGAGG
>JBAUUA010000859.1:0-1689 GCA_049582465.1 Bradyrhizobium sp.
CGCCGGCGCGCTTGAGCGCCTCCGGCTCGGCATGGGGACGGCCGCCGGGTTGGGTCCAGCCGCGGCCGACAATGATTCCGTCCTTCACCACGACTGCGCCGACCGCGGGATTGGGCCAGGTGCGGCCCAGGCCGCGCCGGCCGAGCGTCAGCGCAAGCGCCATGAAGCGCCGATCGGCTGCCTTCAATTCCTTTGATTTCTGCGCGTACTGGTCTTCCAGGATGCGGAAGATCATTTGCGTAACAGGGCAATCCGCGCGTCGTCCTCGCCGGACAATTCGCCGAGCACGGCTTCAAAGTCCTTTGCCTCGCGGAAATTGCGGTACACCGAGGCGAAGCGGACATAGGCGACGTCGTCGAGCTGGCGCAAATGCTCCATCACGATCTCGCCGATCGCCTCCGAGGAAATCTCCGCCTCGCCGCCGCTTTCGAGTTCACGCACGATAGCAGAGACCATCTTCTCGACGCGCTCGGGATCCACCGGGCGCTTGCGCAAGGAGATCTGCACCGAGCGCACCAGCTTGTCGCGATCGAACGGCACCCTGCGGCCATTGCGCTTGATGACCGTGAGTTCGCGCAGTTGCACCCGCTCGAAGGTGGTGAAGCGGAAATTGCAGGCGACGCAGACCCGCCGCCGCCGGATCACGGCGGAATCCTCGGTCGGACGCGAGTCCTTCACCTGGGTATCGAGACTGTTGCAGCTGGGGCAACGCATCCGGCTAAAACCTCAAGACCTTACTGATAAATCGGAAAGCGGTCGGTCAGCGCCTTCACCTTTTCCTTGATCGCGGATTCCACCAGCGGCGCCTTGCCGTCCTGCGACTGCGCGATCGCGTTCAGCACCTCGGCGATGAAGCCCGCGACCTGCTTGAATTCGCCAACCCCGAAGCCGCGCGTGGTCGCCGCTGGCGTGCCCAGACGAAGGCCCGAGGTGACGAACGGCTTTTCGGGGTCGAAGGGGATGCCGTTCTTGTTGCAGGTGATGGCCGCGCGCACTAGCGCCTTTTCCGAGACGTTGCCCTTCAAGCCCTTCGGCCTGAGGTCAACCAGCATCAGATGGTTGTCGGTGCCGCCGGAGACGATGTCGAAGCCATGGCCGCGCATGGCTTCCGCCAGTGCCTTGGCATTCTCCACCACGTTCTTGGCGTAGATCTTGAAGTCCGGACGCAGCGCTTCGCCGAACGCCACCGCCTTGGCCGCGATCACATGCATCAGCGGGCCACCTTGCAAGCCCGGGAAGATCGCCGAGTTGAGTTTCTTGGCGAGCGCCTCGTCGTTACAGAGGATCAGGCCGCCGCGCGGGCCGCGCAGCGATTTGTGCGTGGTGGTGGTGGTGACGTGGGCATGCGGCACCGGCGAGGCATGCACGCCGCCAGCGACGAGGCCGGCGAAATGCGCCATGTCGACCATCAGATAGGCGCCGACGCTGTCAGCGATCTCGCGGAAGCGCTTGAAATCCCAAGGGCGCGAATAGGCCGATCCGCCGGCGATGATCAGCTTCGGCCTCACCTGCTCGGCCTGGTTGGCGACCGCGTCCATGTCGATGATCTGGTCCTCGCGTCGCACCGTGTAGTGCTGCGGTTTGAACCATTTGCCGGAGAGATTGACCGGCGCACCGTGGGTGAGGTGACCGCCCGCGGCGAGATCGAGGCCCATGAAGGTATCGCCGGGCTGCAGCAGCGCCAGAAAT
>JBAUUA010000860.1:0-3072 GCA_049582465.1 Bradyrhizobium sp.
ATCGACGAATCCAAAGCGATCTGCGAGCAGGTGTTCGCGGCCACGCTCGACGGCCATCCGCTGATTTCGAACAAATCGGTGTGGCGCAATTTCCCGTGGATCTGGAACGAGCACTGGTCGTTCAGGAACATGGTGCTGATCGGCGACGCCCTGCATTCGGCACATTTCTCGATCGGATCGGGAACGCGGCTTGCGATCGAGGATGCGATCGCGCTGACCAAGGCGCTGGAGGCGGAAGGCGATATCGCCGGAGGCCTCAAGCGTTATCAGAGCGAGCGCCAGCCGATCGTGAAGAAGCTGGTGACGGCGGCGCGCACCAGCGCCGACTGGTACGAGAGATTCCCCGAGCACATGAAGCGCGACCTGATGGATTTTGCCTATGGCTACATCACCCGCTCCGGGCGGATCGACGATGCGCGGCTGCGCGCGATGTCGCCGGCCTTCATGGCGCGCTACGAGGCGTCCCGGGCCCCGCAGAAGAGCGGGAGCAAGCGATGATTTCGCAGCACGATGGCGCCCGTGCGATCGCCGATGCGGTACCGGCCGACAGCGCCGGCACGAAGGAAATCGGCTTTACGGTCCCGCAAACCTATAACGCCAGCCGCATCCTGTTCGACAATCTCGCCAAGGGCCACGGCAACCGGCTGGCGCTGACCGGTCCGCTCGGCCCGCGCAGCTACGCCGAGCTTTGCGCGGAAGCTTCGCGCTGGGGCCACGGTTTCATCTCGCTCGGGCTGAAGCGGGGCGACCGTATCCTGATGTTCCTGGACGATACGCCGGCCTACCCGGCCGCGTTCTTCGGCGCGGTCCGCGCCGGTTTTGTGCCGCTGTTGATCAATACGCTGACGCCGCCGGACCTGCTGCAATTTTACCTGTCGGATTCGAATGCTGCCGTGGCGGTGGCCGATGCGGAATTTTGCGCGCGCTTCAACGCCGAGGCCTGCAAGGATACGCTGCTGCACACGCTGATCGTGGTCAACGGCGCGGCCTGTGAGCACGCCGTACCAAATGCAATCGCGGCCGAGCGCTGGCTGACGGGATTTCCCGCCGACCTCGCCGAGGCCGACACCGACCGCAACGAGATGGCGTTCTGGATGTATTCGTCGGGCTCGACCGGACGGCCCAAGGGCATCGTCCATCTGCAGCACGACATGGCCTATAGCGATCTCGCTTTCGCGCAGAACGTCTTGAAGCTGAAGGCCGGCGACATCTGCTTCTCGGTACCCAAGATGTTCTTCGCCTACGGTTTTGGCAATTCGATCACCTTTCCGTTCTCGGCCGGTGCCGCCGCCCTGCTGCTGCCGGGGCAGCCGAAACCGGCAGCGATTTTCGAGGCGATCGAACGTTTCCGCCCCTCGGTGTTTTTCGGGCTGCCGACGCTCTATACCTCACTGACCAAGGCCGAGGGCGCAGAGCAGGCGGATTTCTCCTCGCTGCGGATGGCACTGTCCGCTGCCGAAGTTCTTTCCGCCGAGGTCTTCAACGGCTGGAAGAAGCTCACCGGGCTCGAGATCGTCGAGGGGCTGGGCTCGACCGAAGTGCTGCACATCTACCTCAGCAACCGTCCTGAAAAGAAAAAACTCGGCGCCGCCGGGCTTCGCGTGCCCGGCTACGAGATCATGCTCAGGGACAAGGATGGAAACGAGGTCGGCGACAACGAGGAGGGCATTCTGTGGGTGCGCGGCGATTCCAACACGCCGCTGTACTGGAACCGGCCCGACAAGACCGCCGAGACCATCCGCGAGGAGGGATGGATCTACACTGGCGACCGTTTTGTTCGGGACAGCGACGGCTTTCACTTCTTTCGCGGCCGCGCCGATGACCTCATAAAAATCTCCGGCCAATGGGTCTATCCGCTCGAGGTCGAGCTTTGCCTCGCCGAGCATCCGGACGTGCGCGAATGCGCGGTATTCGCCGCTGAACTGCCGGACCGGCGCATGACGCTGAAGGCCGTCGTCGTCATGAATGAAGCCGCCTTCGACGAAGGCGATGCGACCAAAATGCTGCAGGATTTCGTCAAGGCAAAACTGCTGCCTTACAAATATCCGCGCGAGGTGAAATTCATCGAGGAATTGCCGAAGACCGGCACCGGCAAGATCGACCGCCAGGCAGTGATGCGGATTTAGGACTCTTCGCCACAACACATTCGGTGTCGTCCCCGCGAAAGCGGGGACCCATAACCACCGATGGCTGTTGTTGCGTTCGATAGCCGCTCCAGCTTTCGTCCAACACAGTCCTGCGGCTATGGGTACCGGCTCGTGCTTCGCTTGGCCGGGAGGACGATAGCGCTCAGCTCCCCAGCCCCGTCCCGCCATAGAGCCACGCCAGATCGCGGTAGTAATCCTCGGAACTCTTCGCGCGCATGATCGCGTTGCGGATTCGCGCGTGGTCGCCTGCGGGATGATAGATGTGCTCGCCGATGGCGCGGGACATCAGTTGCACGCGCGCGGTGCGGGGAAAACGCTGCTGGCGGTATTTTTCAAGCGCGGTCGCGTGATCGCCGGGGTGGCTGCCCAGCATGTGAGACAGGCACACCGCGTCCTCCATCGCCTGACAGGCGCCTTGCGCGAAATATTGCAGCATCGGATGCGCGGCGTCGCCGAGCAGCGCGACGCGGCCGTCGACCCAGCGCTCGCTGGGATCGCGGTCGCACAGCACCCAGAGCTTCCAGTTCTTGCCGTGGCGGATGATGCTCTGCGCGCGTTCGTGCACATGGGCAAATCCCCTTAGAACTTCCGCCTCGGATACCGGCTTGCCCGCCACCGGCTCCGGCGCGTCGTTGTGATAGGTGACGACGAGGTTGAACACCTTCCAGCCCGAGAGCGGGTAATGCACGATGTGGCATTTCGGGCCGGCCCACAGGGTCGCCGCGTTCCAGCGCAGGTCCTCGGGCATCTCCTCGGTCGGAATCACCGAGCGATACGTGGTATGACCGGAAACCCGCGGCGGCCCGTCCGCAGTGACCTGCTTGCGGATGTTCGACCACAGCCCGTCGGCGCCGATCAACAGCGACCCCGTCACGCGCTCGCCGGAGGCCAGATGGGCGGTCACCGACGCGCCGTCCTGGTCGTA
>JBAUUA010000861.1:0-1600 GCA_049582465.1 Bradyrhizobium sp.
GTTGAACAGCCAGAACGGAAGCTTCAAATTGCGCGGGTTGAGAACCAGCGAGCGGTCGCCGAAACAACGGCCGTACTCGTTG
Organism: Bradyrhizobium sp.; assembly: GCA_049582465.1. GTDB lineage: Bacteria > Pseudomonadota > Alphaproteobacteria > Rhizobiales > Xanthobacteraceae > Bradyrhizobium. The sequence goes on from JBAUUA010000861.1 coordinate 83, forward strand.
TGAACGTCGAGCAGGAAAATCCGCAAATTCGGCCGCGACTTCAGGATCTCGTTCAAGAGCAGCGACACGCCGGTCGATTTGCCGACGCCGGTCGAGCCGAGCACCGCGAAGTGCTTGGAGAGCATTTCCTCGATATCGACATAGGCTGTGACCGAGGAATCCTGCTGCAGGGTGCCGACATCGATCTGGTCCGATCCGCTCGGCGCATAGACCGTGCGAAGCTCCTGGTTGGTGATGAGATCGACGGCATCGCCGATGGTCGGATAATTGGTGACGCCGCGCTGGAATTTCGGGCGGTCCGGCGTGCCGAGGATTTCGCCGAGCAAATCGACCGAGGCGGTGGCGTTGTAGGTGTCGGAAGCCGGCAGATTCTCGCAGGACACCTCGGTGATCATGGCGATGATGGTGGAACTGGCGCAGCGGATGCTGACGAAGCGGCCGACGGTGGCGCGCACCTCGGAGATGCCCAGCTTGCTCGCCGCCAAGAGCCCGACCCGGGCGAGGGAGCCGCGCACGGAAATCACACGTCCGAGGGATGTCACGATGATTGAACCTGGCATGTCATGAATCTGGGTCCACCATCGCAGGCGGGGCTGGAGAAACGGTTAAACCGGGGCGGCTCCGGATGCCTCAAATCCCCGATATCTTGGCCGGAATGGCTGCTGCGGCGTCCGATCCCGGCCGCCCGGCAGGGGCGACTTTTGCAGCAAAACCGGGGATTTCCGACACCAATCCTTAACGGCTGGGTCGGCTGTCTGCTTAACGTTTGGTTTACCAAGCCGGAAAGGACAGCGGCTCGCGGACCGCGGCGATGGAAGCGGGGGGGTGCCATCCGCAAGGCCCCGTCCGCCGCGAATTTGCGCTGGCACAACAAGCGCATTCGCCATTTGCCTCATGAAAGAGAGCAGCAGACAGCCCGGCGGAGAGAAACTGTGCAGGAAATCGAAACAACGGAAAGGGTGATCGATGTGCGCGATATCGCGCCTCGACATCGCCACGCCATTATCTTTCAGCTATTCGACCATCTCGGGCCCGAAAGCAGCCTGCAACTGATCGCCGACCACGATCCGCGGCCGTTGCGCTTCCAGCTCGAAGCCAAGCATGGGGAGCGCTGCGACTGGTCCTATGTCGAGCAGGGTCCGGACGTGTGGCGGGTTCGCCTGAGGCACTCGCGCGAGCGGCAATCCATCTGATATTGGCGCGAGGGGGAGGCGCCCCGAATTCCAGGCATCGGTTCATCGCGCACCAGGGCAAGGAAAGCGCCACGAACCAATAGCGCGAGTTGTGCGGGCTGTTTGCGACCAATCGATGCCGCCGAATCGATTTGTCGGGTACTGTGCAATTCGACGTCTACGGCCGATCAGGTTCGTTTCCGGGATCCGGCACCATGCCACTTTCGAAACACGGGGCAGATTCGAATTTGCATTTGCGCATGCGGAATTTGCGCATGTGGTCGGATGGTCAGATCGGGACTCTCTATCCCGGCTGCTTCGCCCTGGTAATGGCCACCGGCATCAT
>JBAUUA010000862.1:0-4074 GCA_049582465.1 Bradyrhizobium sp.
CTTGAACACCTGGCCGACCTCGAACAGCGCCACATCCGGAAAACCGCGATCCGAATTCGCCTGCGCCGCGGCGACGAGGCTCGGCAGCAGGCTCGGCCGCATGTCGGAAAGATCCGACGCAATCGGATTGGCGAGCGCGAGTTCGGGCTGTCCGCCGCCGAACAGCTCGGCTGCGGGCCTGGCGATGAACGACCACGTCACCGCCTCGACCATGCCGCGCGAGGCCAGCGCGCGCTTGGCGCGGCGGGTGCGCAGCTGGATCGCGGTCAGGACCGGCTTGCGCGCGTCGTCGCCGCGCTCGAACGGTGTCATCGGCACCTTGTCGACGCCGACGATGCGCACGATCTCCTCGACGATATCGGCCTTGCCTTGCACGTCGGTGCGCCAGGAGGGCACCGCGACCTTCATCACGGCGCCGGAGCCGGCCATCATGAAGCCAAGACGCGTGAGGATGAATTTGATCTCCGGAAGCGGAACGTCGATGCCGGCGAGGCGCCTCACTTCGGTCAGCGGGAAATCGATCACGCGATCGTCGCCGAAAGCCTTGCCGACCACGACGTTTTCCGACGGCGTGCCGCCGCACAACTCCATCACCAGGCGCGTCGCCATCTCGAGTCCCGGCACCATGAAGGCCGGATCGACGCCGCGCTCGAAACGATAGCGGGCGTCGGAATTGATGCCGAGCTTGCGGCCGGTCTGCGCGATGTTGATTTCGTTCCACAGCGCCGATTCGATCAGGACGTCGGTGGTCGCTTCCGAGCAGCCGGAGGCCTCGCCACCCATGATGCCGGCGAGCGATTCGACGCCGTGCTCGTCAGCGATCACGCAGACGCCGCTGTCGAGCGTGTAGGTGCGGCCGTCGAGCGCCAGCAGGCTCTCGCCGTCGCGCGCGCGGCGCACGGTCAGATTGCCCTTGACCTTGGCGGCGTCGAACACATGCAGCGGCCGGGCGCGGTCGAAGGTCATGAAGTTGGTGATATCGACCAGCGCGTTGATCGGCCGCAAGCCGATCGAGGTCAGCCGCTTCTGCAGCCATTCCGGCGACGGGCCGTTTTTGACGCCGCGCACCAGCCGCAGGGCAAAACCTGGACACAATTTGGCATCCTCGACCGTCACCTTCACGGGACAGGGGAATTCGCCCTTGACCGGCTTGATGGCGTGATCTTTGAACTTGCCCATGTCGGCGGCGGCGAGATCGCGGGCGATGCCGTGCACGCCGGTGCAATCCTGCCGGTTCGGCGTCAGGTTGATTTCGATCCCGGGATCGCCGAGCGCGGCCCACTCTGCGTAGCCGGCGCCGATCGGCGCGTCCGCCGGCAGCTCCATGATGCCGTCGTGATCCTCGGAGATCTGCAGTTCCGCCGCCGAGCACAGCATGCCGCGGCTCTCGACGCCGCGGATGGTGCCGATTCCGAGCGTGATGTTCTTGCCGGGAATGAAGGTGCCGGGCGGCGAGAACACGCTGACAAGCCCCGCGCGCGCATTCGGTGCGCCGCACACGACCTGCACCGGCGCGGAACCGTCGCCGGTATCGACCATGCAGACGCGCAGGCGGTCCGCATTGGGATGCTGCTCGGCGGAAATCACCCGCGCGATGGTGAACGGTGCAAGCGCCTTCGCCTTGTCTTCGATATGCTCGACTTCGAGCCCGATCATGGTGAGCTTGTCGGCGAGCTTTTCCAGCGACTCGTCGGTGTCGAGATGTTCCTTCAGCCAGGAGAGGGTGAATTTCACGAACTCAACCCTCCCGCCAGCGTCGGCACTTCGAGCGGCTTGAAGCCGTAATGCGACAGCCAGCGCACGTCGCTATCGAACAATTGCCGAAGATCGGACATGCCGTATTTCAGCATCGCGATGCGGTCGATGCCCATGCCCCAGGCGAAACCCTGGTAGACATCGGGATCGAGGCCTCAGAGGCGCAGCACGTTCGGGTGCACCATGCCGCAGCCGAGAATCTCCAGCCAGTCCTCGCCCTCGCCGAAGCGGATCTCGCCCTTGTCGCGGCGGCACTGGATGTCGACCTCGAGCGACGGCTCGGTGAAAGGAAAGAACGACGGCCGGAACCGCATGTTGATGTGGTCGACCTCGAAGAACGCCTTGCAGAATTCATGCAGGATCCATTTGAGGTGGCCGAGATGGGAGCCCTTGTCGATGACGAGGCCCTCGACCTGGTGGAACTGCGGCGTATGCGTGGCGTCGGAATCGATGCGATAGGTGCGGCCCGGGCAGATCACGCGGATCGGCGGTGCCTGCGTCAGCATGGTGCGCACCTGCACCGGCGAGGTATGCGTGCGCAACAGCATGCGCGAGCCATCTTCCTTCGGGTTGAAGAAGAAGGTGTCGTGCATCTCCCGCGCCGGATGGCCTTCCGGGAAATTCAGTTTGGTGAAATTGTAGTCGTCGGTCTCGATGTCAGGACCTTCGGCGATGGCAAATCCCATGTCGGCGAAGATCGCGGTGAGCTCGTCCATCACCTGGCTCAGCGGATGAATCCGGCCGGCTTCCGCAGGCGCTTCGCGCAGCGGCAGCGTGACGTCGATGGTCTCGGATTTCAGCCGTGTGTCGAGCGCCGCCGATTTCAGGATATCGCGGCGCGCGGTCAGCGCCTGGGTCACGGCATCCTTGGCGAGGTTGATCGCCGCGCCTTGCGTCTTGCGCTCCTCCGGCGACATCTTGCCGAGTGTCGCGAGCAGCGCCGAGATCGAGCCTTTCTTGCCGAGTGCCGCGACGCGCACGGCCTCCAGCGCGGCTTCATCGCCTGCGGCGGCGATGTCTGTGAGGATTTGCGATTCGAGTTTGGCGAGATCGGACATGACGGCGGTCACCTGTTGGGAGCGCGCTCGCAGTCCAGCACGGGGAGGCTGTCATCATCCGCGAAAGCGGATGATCCAGTAACCCCCGGGGTCAATTTGTTGGTCGGTGGTTACTGGATGCCCCGCCTGCGCGGGGCATGACACCGGAGTTGCGAGAGGCTGCAGCGATTTTCGAACTTACGCCGCCAATGCGGCCTTGGCCTTTTCGGCGATCGCCTGGAACGCCGCCGGCTCGTGGATGGCGAGATCCGACAGCACCTTGCGGTCCACCGTGATGCCCGACTTGGACAGGCCGTTGATGAAGACGCTGTAGGTCATGCCGAACGGGCGTACCGCGGCATTGAGACGCTGGATCCACAGCGCGCGGAAGGTCCGCTTCTTGCGCTTGCGATCGCGGAAGGCGTATTGCCCGGCCTTTTCGACCGCGGCCTTGGCGGCGCGGATGGTGTTCTTGCGGCGGCCGTAAAAACCCTTGGCGGCCTTGTAGACTTTCTTGTGCTTGGCGTGAGAGGTCACACCGCGTTTGACGCGAGACATGACGGGTCTCCTTCAGATGAAAATGGGTGACGGATCGCCGCGCGGACGCGGCTCGGCTGATGGACGGGTGAACGCGATCAGGCGTTCGGCAAGAAATATTTCTTGATGTTGTCGCCGTCGGTCTTGAACAGCACGCGGGTGCCGCGGAGCTGACGAATCTGCTTCTTCGTCCGCTTGATCATGCCGTGGCGCTTGCCGCGCTGGGCGTGCATCACTTTGCCGGTGGCAGTCACCTTGAAGCGCTTTTTGGCGCCTGACTTGGTCTTCAGCTTGGGCATTTGGCTCTCCTAAAGGCCGCATGAAAAACGCGCCCGGAAGGCGCTTTCGCGGCTAAAATGCTCGTTAGAGCGTTGAAAATGCTCGGTTATTTCCGAAGTGAGACAACCAGCATGGGCATCGCCACGGCAGCCCTTGATCAGCCGGGCGATGAAGCTCGGGCTTATGGCAGAACCGGACCGAATTGGCAACGATGAACCGTAAAACCGTATTGTTTGACAGATAGGCTGACGCCACCCATGGCGCAGCCAAAAAGCAGGGAAACATGACGACATCAGCCCGACCGACCATCTTTTCTGCCGATTTGCGGTCCCTGCGCGTCTGGCGCGGGATATTTGCCGCCTCCTTTCTCGCCGCCTCTCTAGCAACCTTGGCCGCGCCGGGCGCCGCCGATGCCAGGACCGCGCGCTTGGGCGGCGGCTATGACGGAATCTGGAACGTCCTGATC
>JBAUUA010000863.1:0-4474 GCA_049582465.1 Bradyrhizobium sp.
GGCCCGCACGGTTCGGCAATGCGGGTTCGCGTGGCGAACCGGGCTGCTGCGGCGCGCCGGGCCGCTGCGGCAGGCCATTCTGTTTCTGCAGGCCGGGCGGGCGCGCAGGGTTGGCGCCCGGATTGACGCGCGACGGATTGCGATTCGGATTCTGCTGACGCTGGATGCGGCGTTGCGTGACGATCTGGCGGCCGACGCTCTGCGCGGCGTGGACCTGGCGCACGATGCCCTGATCGCGCAGCGCCTGCTGCGGCGAGATCACCAGCGGCACCGCGGCGAAGCGTCCCATGGCGCCGGGCCGGATGGTAAAGCCGCTGGAGCCCTGGGTGAGGAATCCAAGCCGCGAGCCGTCGCGGCCGTTGACCTCGATGCGGCCGACCCGGCCGTCAGCGTCGGGATAAAGCTTGATCGCGACATTGCTGGGGTTGGCGGCGGATGCGCCCTGCGGCACCTCGATCAGGCCGGTGGTGCCGCGAATGCCGAGCGTTGCCGACGGCGTCGAGATCCGCATGTCGCCGGTGTGCGCGACCGCCGCGGCCACGAACGCCACCGTGCCCCTGGCGACATCGAACAGCGCGCCATTCTGCTTGCCGCCGTCTTCATAGACGTAATTGTCCACCGTAATCGTCGCGCTGGCTGTGAGATTGAAGGTGGTGGCGTCGTTGAAGGTGACGCCGAGCGCGGAGTTGGCCTGTGTCTGCAGCACGTCGCCCTGGAAGATGTCGTCCTGCAGATGCAGCGGCGTCGGGGTCTTGTTGCGGGTGACGGTCGCGCTGCCGGTCAAGGTCGCGACATTGCCGATCGGTTCGTCGGCGATGGTGGTGGCAGCGGGTGAGGGCGCAGCCGCAGGTGCGGGTGTCGCCGCCGGCGCTTGTGCCGGCTGGGCCTGCGCGAGTCTTGTCAGGCCTGACGTTACGTCCGAGACGACCGCCGCATCGGTCTCGAAAGGCGATGGCATCGCGTGGGCATAATGTGTGCCGGCCATCACCAGCCAGCACGTCAGAAACGCTGCGCGCGAAAACGTCTGCCCCATCACGATCGAAACCGCCCCCGATGATTGGTGGTGGATTGATAGCCCCCGCCGCTGAATGGCCGGTGAACGTGGGATTTCAGCCTAGGCGGCATCACCGGATCGAACTGCTCGAACTTTTGAGCATGACGCTCTCCGTCATGGCCGGGCTTGTCCCGGCCATCTACGTCTTTGCTGCCGAAGCGCTAATTCGTGGATGCCCGGGACAAGCCCGGGCATGACGATGTTCATTGGCCGCACTTTGAATCTGCGACGAGGCATGAACATGAAAACGCCCGGCGGCTGGAAAAATCCAACACCGCCGGGCGCCCTGAGTTCTGGGGGACTGAACGCTAGAACACGCCGATCACGATGGCGCCGACAAAGGCAAATGCAACATAGGCGGCTACAACGATCAGTCTGTTGACGAAAGGACTGGTCAAGCCCATCGGGAACTCCCTGGTTCGCATCGCTGCCCGTTCAACACATAAAACTAGCCATCCGTTCCCGGCGAAAAAGGCAGCGTTGCTGTCCCTCCGGCACCTCGCTGCGCTGCGCAACGTGGTTAAAGATTCGTGAAAACAACACGTTGAAGAGTCCTTAAATAAATTCAACCAACCTGCGCGGATGACGCGCGGAGTTCGTTTGTATCTCGTCGGCTCCTTCGTCCTTGTCTCGTTGGCGGGTTGCGGCCGTGGATTTTTTCAATCCGCGGAGCGCGAACCGTGGCGAGCCGAGGCCGAAATCGCTTGCCTGAAATCCGGCGCGGTCAAGGAGAGCCCGGAGCTGGTCCGGATTGACCCGATCTCGGGCCCCGGCGTCTGCGGCGCGGAGTTTCCGCTCAAGGTCGCGGCACTCGGCGAAGGCAGCGGAAGTTATGGCTTTGCCGACGAAAGCTTGCGGCCGCCCGGCAATATCGGCAACCAGCCGCGCTGGCCGATCTCGCAGCCGCCGCCGCCACCACCGGCATCGTCCTATCCGGCAACGTCGACTTATCCATCATCTCCGTCGTCGCCCTATTCGAACAGCGCGCTGCGGCAGCCGGGCTACGGCGCCGCGCCGAGCGGTCCGATCTCGCTGGCTCCGCCGGGCGTCGCGCCCGAGGAGGACGACATCGATCTGCCGCCCGAGGGTGCGCCGGGCGTGAACCAGCCGGCGGCGACAAACAGACAGGTTCCGGGGTCCTACATGGCCGCGCCGGCCTATCCGCCGCGCGACCGCGCAACTGCGCCCTATTCGCCGCGTCCCGATGCTGCCGGGCGTTACCCACAAGCGGCGCCGTTGCCGCCTCTCGGGCCGTCACGGGGCAATCCCGTCACCACCTTCGGGCCGGTCGCCGTCAAGCCGACGGCTACGCTGGCCTGTCCGATCGTCTCGGTGCTCGACCGCTGGCTCGCCGATGCCGTGCAGCCGGCAGCGGTGCGCTGGTTCGGCGCGCGCGTCGTCGAGATCAGGCAGATCTCGGCCTATTCCTGCCGCGGCATGAACGGCAATTCCTATGCGCATATTTCCGAACACGCCTTCGGCAACGCGCTCGACATCGCGGGTTTCACGCTCGCCGACGGAAGGCACATTTCGGTGAAGGACGGCTGGAAGGGGCTGCCGGAAGAGCAGGGCTTTCTGCACGACGTGCAGGCCACCGCCTGCCAGCAGTTCACCACCGTGCTGGCGCCGGGCTCCAACGTCTATCACTACGATCACATCCACGTCGATTTGATGCGCCGCGCCTCGCGGCGCCTGATCTGCCAGCCGGCCGCGATGTCGGGCGAAGAGGTCGCCGCGCGCGCCGCCGGGCGCAATCCCTATGCCTCGCGCGAGCCGTACGTGACGGGATCGCTGGGCGGACGTAAAATCGCGGCGCATCGGCACAAGAACAAGGTCGACGCGGAAGACGAATTCGAGGACGAATAGGGGGCGTCGCGGCAACCATTGGCGCGCGGCAGGCTTTTTCAGTCCCTGGACCGAATTCGAAGCGTGGAGATCCAATGAAGCCATCGGAGCAAATCGACCGGATGATCGCCGAACTGACGGATTGGCGCGGCAAGACCTTCGCCAGCGTCCGCAAGAGCATCCTTGCCGCCGACCGGGAGATCATCGAGGAATGGAAGTGGATGGGAAGCCCGGTGTGGTCTCGCGACGGAATGATCGCGGTCGCCAACGCCCACAAGGGGAAAGTGAAGCTCACCTTTGCCCACGGGGCGAGCCTGCCGGATCCCGACAGACTGTTCAACGCCGGCCTCGAAGGCAACGCGAGGCGCGCGATCGATTTTCTGGAGGGTGACAAGGTCGACGAGCGTGCCCTGAAGAATCTCGTCCGTGCCGCGATCGATTACAATCAGACCAAATTGAAGAAGAACGCGGGCGCTCGCGCGAAAGCGCGCACAGGCAAAAAGACATGAAGCCTTGCTGCGGGACGCGTTAACCCCGCAGCCCCTCGCTTAGCCCGCCTTCACCTGATAAGCCGCCAGGAACATCCGCGTCGCGCTTTCGACCACTTCGACGATGCGCTCGGACGAGGGCGGTGGCGCGGCCTGGAAGATGAAGCGCAGGAACAGCGATGCCTGGCACATCTGCATGAATTGCGAGGCCGCGAGCTGGCAGTCGGGAATTGCAAGCTCGCTAGCCCGCACGTGAACCTCGAGATAGTCGGCGAGGCGGTTGATGGTTTTTTCCAGCACGTTCTCGTAATAGCGGCGGCCCACCTCCGGCATGCGCTCGGCAATCGCCATCACGGTGCGGATCGCCGATCCGCCGCCCGGCCGGCACAGCAGTTCGAGATAGGCCCGGCCGAATTCGCGAAGCGTGGCGGGGACGTCGCGGCCGGGATCGAAATCGAAGGCGATCTTCTGCTGGTCGTGCATTTCCTGCTCGACGATGGCCTCGAACAGCCGGCTCTTGTCGGCGAAATAGACGTACAGAGTCCCCTTGGAGACCCCGGCGGCGCGGGCGATCTCGCCCATGCTGGCGCCGTCAAAACCCAGATCCATGAAGACCTTGCTGGCACCGGCAAGGATTTGCCGGCGCTTGGCGTTGTCTTCGTCGCCCAGGACGTGGACCGTATTCGTACGAGGGGCTGCAACCATTGGTTTAGGTTCTCTGGAAAGATTCCCGCTCTGGAAACGCCTGGGAAGGAACTGCCCCCTAGTGTCCCTGCCATACGAATATAGGTTGACCGAACCGTTCGGTCAATGTTAATTTGAAACTGGCGATGCGGTGAGGCCCGTCCGGGCCCGAGTGCGCAGCGCGTTTTTGTGATGAGGAGGCCTTGATGGCCGCAGCAAGAGACCAGGCCGCGCGTATGCTTCGTTCCGAGCCGGATATGGCAGGGGGCGACGACGCAGCGCGCGACGCGGCGGCTCTTGCCGAACAGCTTCGGGCGCATCTTTCCGACGAGACCGGGCGCCGGCACGCCGAGGCGCCGGCGAGCCCCACGATCGAAAAGCCGGCGGTCGAGCGGCCGGCGGC
>JBAUUA010000864.1:0-1803 GCA_049582465.1 Bradyrhizobium sp.
TGACCGAGCCCTATGCCGGCTATCACGGCATCGTCTTCGACGAGCAGTTCGGACCGGCCGCGTTCATCATGCGGGCGCGCACCGAAGGCCTGCGCGATTTCGGCGCCTGCCTGTCGCCGACCAACGCGTTTCAACTGCTGCAGGGCGTCGAGACGCTCGGCATCCGCATGGAGCGCCATATCGCCAACACCCATGCGGTGCTGGAATTCCTCGCCGCCAACAAGGCGGTCGACTGGGTGCTGCATCCCTCGCTGGAGAGCCATCCCGATTATCAGCTCGCAAAACGATTGCTGCCGCGCGGCGCGGGGTCGATCGTCAGCTTCGGAATCAAGGGCGGCCGCCCCGCGGGCAAGAAATTCATCGAAGCGCTGCGTATGATCAGCCATCTCGCCAATGTCGGCGACGCCAAGACGCTGGTCATCCATCCCGCCAGCACGACCCATCAGCAGATGGATGCCACCCAGCTCAAGGCCGCCGGGATCGGCGAGGAACTGGTGCGGCTGTCGATCGGCATCGAAGCCGCCGCCGACATCATCGACGACCTCGGCCAGGCGCTCCGTATCTCGCAGAAGGCTTGAGCCATGCAATTGACAGTCAACGGCATAGACACCTTCGTCGCCACCGGCGGCCGGGATTTCGACAGGTCGCTTCCAACCGTCGTGTTCCTGCACGGCGCCGGCTTCGATCACACCACCTGGGCGCTGCACAGCCGGTGGTTCGCGCATCACGGCTATGGCGTGCTGGCGCCGGATCTGCCCGGCCATGGCCGCTCGTCCGGCGCGGCGTTGCCGACGATTGCCGACATGGCCGACTGGACCGCAGGCTTGCTCGACGCCGCCGGCGTCTCGAAAGCGCGGCTGGTCGGGCATTCCATGGGATCGCTGATTGCGCTCGAAACCGCTGCCCGACATCCGGCCAAGGTTTCCGGCCTCAGCCTGATCGGAACCGCGGCCACGATGACGGTCGGCCCAGATCTGCTCAAGGCTGCGGAAGCCAACAATCATGACGCCGTCGACATGGTCTCGATCTGGGGCCTCGGCTATCAGGCCGAACTTGGCGGCAGCCTCGCGCCGGGTTTGTGGATGCATTCCGGCGCGCAGCGCGTGCTTGAAAACTGCCGGCCCGGCGTGCTGTTCAACGATCTCTCCGCCTGCAACGCCTATCAGAACGCACTCGCTGCCGCGGCACAGATCGCCGTCCCGGCCACGCTGATCCTCGGCGAGCGCGACATGATGACCCCCGCAAAGGCCGGCAAGGCGCTGGCAGCGGCGCTGCCGAATTCGCGCACCGTCGTGCTGCCGGGCGCGGGCCACATGATGATGGTGGAACGGCCCGACGAACTGCTGGCGGCGTTGCAGGGCTGACCGCAAGCTCAACCTGCCGCGGCCACCGGCTTGGCGACACTGACCGCGAGCTTGCCGTAGCGATCGCTGAACGCTTCGGTGTCGATCTCCTCGAGCTTGATCGCGCCGCTCATCACGCCGGCCTTCCAGGCATCGTGTTCGGGATCTTCGCGAAACTCCGGCATCACTTCCTTGGCGAACAATTCCAGCGAGTCGCAGATGTGCTCGTGGCTGTTCTTGCCGGCCTGGTTGAGCAGGATCACCTGGTCGATATGCGAGGTACGGAACCGCCGCAGTTTCCTGGCGATGGTTTCCGGCGAGCCGATCAGGCCGCCGCGCAGCGCCGCCTCCTGCGCTTCCGGATTCTCCCGCTTCCACTTGTTGTATTCGTCCCACATGTTGACGGTGCCCGGCGCCGGGCGCTGGCGGTTCTGCGAGGCGCCGTAGAAGCGCAGCGCGA
>JBAUUA010000865.1:0-9921 GCA_049582465.1 Bradyrhizobium sp.
AAAGCCTGGTTGACCGCGGTCGGTCTCGGCGCGTTCGGCAACCGCTATCCGCACATGCTGTCGGGCGGCCAGCGCAAGCGCGTCGGGCTGGCGCAGGTGCTGATACGCGATCCCAAAATTCTGCTGATGGACGAGCCGTTCGGGCCGCTCGATGCGCAGACCCGCCAGATCATGGGCAATCTGCTGCTGGAATTGTGGAACGCCGATCGCAAGGCGGTGCTGTTCGTCACCCACGATCTCGAAGAGGCGATCGCGCTCGCCGACCGCGTCGTGATCATGTCGGCGGGTCCCGCCGCGCGCATCATCGGCGACTGGCGGGTACAGCTTCCGCGTCCGCGCGATATTTCGGAAATCCGTCTGAGGGATGAATTTCACGCGCTGCACCGGGAAATCTGGGGCGTGCTGAAGGACGAGGTCATGAAGGGTTACGCGCAATCGGCGGCCGGGTGACGCCATGCCCGCGACCGGCAACAAAAAACGAGAGGGGGATGTCATGCTGTTACGTGGTTTGATTGGGGCTGTCGCCGTCACGCTCGCCGCATTGTGCGGTTCGCAAGCAGCCTTGGCGCAAGGTGTGTTCACGCTGTCCTCGCCCGACTTCAAGGACGGCGAGCGGCTGGCATTGAAAAACGCCGGCAACAACAAGGCCAATCCGAATTGTGTCGGCGAGAATGTTTCGCCGACCCTGAACTGGACGAACCCGCCCGCCGGCACCAGGAGCTATGCGCTGCTGATGATCGATCCGGAAGGGCGTCCGCCCGGCGGCGTGATTCACTGGGTGGCCTATGGCGTTCCGGTCGCGGTCACCGGCTTTGCCGAGGGCGAGGTTTCCAAGCCGAGCGAGAAATATGTCGGCGGCATCGGCACCAACAAGTTCTCGACCTACACCGGGCCCTGCACGCCGGCCGGCCCGCTGCATCACTACACCTTCACGCTGATGGCGACCGACCTCGAGCCGACCGCGCTGCAGCCCGGCCTGACCCGCGACGAACTGGTCAAGGCGCTGGACGGCCACGCCAAGGTCGCCACCGGCCTGATCGGGACGTTCTCGAAGCCATGATGCGGGTGCGCCTTACACCGAGAGATGGATCGCGCCCATGCCGCGCCTGACGCTGCTTGCCTTTCAGCTGCTCGTCGCCGTCGTAGCCCTGAGTATGTGGCAGGTTTTCGCCACCGTTCCGGTATTCGGGCGTCTCTTGCTGCCGCCGTTCTTCTTTTCCAATCCGCTCGATGTCGGCAGCCAGATCTTCGACTGGTTCCGCACCGGCGTGATCTGGAAGCATCTTGCGATCACGCTCTGGGAATCCATCCTCGCCTTCGTGATCGGCTCGCTCAGTGGCGTGCTGGTCGGCTTCTGGTTCGCGCGCCAGCCGGTGGTCGCCGCGGTGTTCGACCCCTATGTGAAGATGGCCAACTCGCTGCCGCGCGTCGTGCTGGCGCCGATCTTCACGCTGTGGCTGGGCCTGGGGATCTGGTCGAAGGTCGCGCTCGGCGTCACGCTGGTGTTCTTCATCGTGTTCTTCAACGTCTACCAGGGCGTCAAGGAGGTCAGCGGAACGGTGCTGGCCAACGGCCGCATGCTCGGCATGAGCGAGCGGCAGCTGATGCGGCATGTGTACTGGCCCTCGGCGTTGTCGTGGATGTTCTCCTCGCTGCATACCTCGGTCGGCTTTGCGGTGGTCGGCGCCGTGGTCGGCGAATATCTGGGATCCGCGGCCGGGCTCGGCTACCTGATCCAGCAGGCCGAAGGCGTGTTCGACGTCGCCGGCGTGTTCGCCGGCATGTTCGTGCTGTCGGCCTTCGTCATCCTGATTGATCTCGCCGTCACCGCGGTCGAACGGCGGCTATTGGTCTGGCGTCCGGACGCAATGGAGGGGCGGGGGTAAGTCTTGTTGCTTGTTTAACCCATACCGGATGGATGAGTTTTGGATCACCTCTCCCATAGGGAGAGGTCGGCGCGTAGCGCCGGGTGAGGGGTTCCGCTCCCACGATAGCCCCTAACCCCTCACCCGAATTTTTCGCTTCGCTCCAAATTCGACCTCTCCCCATGGGAGAGGTGACAGGACCGCCGTCAGTTCAGCATCTTGACGTCGTCCGGCGTCTGCGGCGGGGTCTTGATGGCGATGGCTTTCAGCGTCCGTCCGTCCGGCTTGCTGCCGCCATGCGGGGTGCCATGGGGGATAATGACGAGGTCGCCCGGCTTCACCTTCACTTCCTTGTCGCCGAGCCAGATTGTCCCGGTGCCTTCAAGAATGTACTGGATCTCGTTGGCATTGGGATGCAGATGCTTGGGCGTGTTGCCGTCCTGAATCGAGACAGTCGCGCCGTCGACGGAGACGAACATCTTGTTGCGCATCCCATTGGCTGCGGCCGGGCTGAGTGCGTCTCCTTCCAACTCCTGGGTGTGGATGATCTGTGCCGTGATGTTTTCCGCGGCGGCCCGGGCGGGCTGCATCAGATGGGTCACGCCGCACCCGGCGGCGAAGGCGGCGACGAGCGACAGCGTGGCAGTCAGGCGGTTCATGGATATTCCTCCCCGGGGCTATTTTTGTGGGCGGCATGCTATGCCGCGATTCCGCGCTTGGCCAGCGCGCGAACAGGCGGCCTCAATCGTCCGGCCAAAAAAATCCTGCGCGGAAGGCGGAATAAAAGTCGACCCGATTTTTTCAGCACCGGCGTTTCGGCGACCAAAGTCGCCTTCTCAAGGGGTGTGCGCTGCATTATGTTGGCGCCAACGAATGGAGGAAATCATGCGGAAATTGTTGGGCCGGCTGGCCAGCGCGCTGTTGGCGTTGACGCTGACGTCGGGATTTGCCGCAGCGCAAAACAAGATCACCGTTGCGGTCGGGGGCGGCGCCTGCCTGTGCTATCTGCCGACCGTACTGGCAAAACAGCTCGGCGAATTCGACAAGGCCGGCCTCGCGGTCGAACTGGTCGATCTCAAGGGCGGCTCGGACGCGCTGAAGGCCGTGCTCGGGGGCAGTGCCGACGTGGTTTCCGGCTATTTCGACCATTGCGTCAATCTCGCCGCCAAGAAGCAGGAACTGGTCGCGTTCGTGGTCTATGATCGCTACCCCGGCCTCGTGCTGGTCGTCTCGCCTTCGCACAATGGCGAGATCAAGTCGATCAAGGATCTTGCCGGCAAGAAGGTCGGCGTCAGCGCGCCGGGCTCCTCGACCGATTTCTTCCTGAAATATCTCCTGAAGAAGAACGGACTCGATCCCGCCGGCACCTCGGTGATCGGCGTCGGCCTCGGCGCCACGGCGGTGGCCGCGATGGAGCAGGGCCAGATCGACGCCGCCGTGATGCTCGATCCCTCGGTGACCGTGCTGCAGGGCAGCCATCCGGACCTGCACATCCTCTCCGACACGCGCACGCAGAAGGATACGCTCGGCGTGTTCGGCGGCGAATATCCGGGCGGCGCGCTCTATTCCACCGCGGCCTGGGTCGCCTCGCATGAGAAGGACGTGCAGGCGCTGACCAACGCCATCGTCAACACGCTGGCCTGGATCCATTCGCATTCGGCCGAGGACATCATGGCGAAGATGCCGCCGGAGATGGTCGGCAAGAACAAGGAGCTTTATCTCGCCGCGCTCAAGAACACGATCCCGATGTATTCGGAAACCGGCAAGATGGATCCGAAGGGCGCCGATGCCGTGCTCGCCGTGTTCAGCGAGAGTTCGCCGGAAGTGGCAAAAGCCAATGTCGACGTCGCCAAGACCTTCACGAACAAGTTCGTCGAGCAGGCCAGGAAGACGACGGGGATGAATGCCAAGTAGATCCGGTCGGGCGGCATGACGCAGCCGTTGATTCATCGCGTCACGACGCTCGATCTGGCATTTGAGCCGTGGCCGTGGCCGTTCGCGGACGAGCGGCGCGCCGAAATCGATGCGCATTTCGCGGTCAAGCAGCGCGAGAAGCCGCTCTGGAACGGCCGCGTCCTGTTGGGGCGCGATCCGGTTTTCGCCGGCGAGCGCTTGCGTGCCAGTTATTTCGAAGCCGATTTCGCGAGCTTCCTGGCATGGCGCGACTGGGGCTTTCCCGACGCCAGCGTCTTCAACGGCTTCGGGATGGGCGCGCTGCGCGCTTCCGACGGCGCGTTCGTGCTCGGCGAAATGGGTCAGCACACGTCAAACGCCGGCCGCATCTATTTTCCGTCGGGAACGCCCGACCTCGACGATATCAGCGGGAACACGGTCGACATCGCCGGCAGCGTCGCCCGCGAAGTGCTGGAGGAAACCGGACTTGCGCCTGCGGATTATCGTGCTGCCGCGCACTGGGATTGCGTGGTCTCAGGCCGCGCGATCGCGATGATCCGGATCCTCGATGTCGATCTTGCCGGCGAGGCGCTGCGCGCCCGGATCGAGGCCAATCTGGCCGGGCAGCGCCAGCCGGAACTTTCGGCGATCCATCTGGTTCGCAAGAGGGGTGATCTCACCGCGGCAATGCCACGCTTTGTCGCGGCGTTCGTCGAGAAGCATATGAGCAGCTAGGTTTTTGCCGAGCGAATTGACACGAGAACAAGGGTGTAGCCCCGTCATGAGCAAGAAGCCTTCGTCATCGCTGGCCGAACTAAAACCCTTCGTGGCGCCGTTCCGCTTCGACGGATCGGGCAAGTTCCATCTCCGGTCGCGCAAGACCGACGAGAGGGGTGGCCTCGACAAGGACAAGGCCGAAAAAATTCTCGAAGCCAATCGGGAGCGGCTGAACGATTTTCAGCAGCGGCTCTACGCCCAGGACCGCTGGTCGCTGCTCGTGATCCTGCAGGGCATGGACGCGGCGGGCAAGGACAGCGCCATCAAGAGCATCTTCGAAGGCGTCAACCCGCAGGGCTGCGAGGTCCATTCGTTCAAGCAGCCGACCACGCACGAACTCGATCATGATTTCATGTGGCGGGCCATGATCGCGCTGCCGGAGCGCGGCCGCATCGGCATCTTCAACCGTTCCTATTACGAGGAATGCCTGGTGACGCGGGTACATCCGGAATTCCTGGCCGGCGAGAAGATCCCGCCGAAACTGGTCACCAAGAACATCTGGCGCGAACGCTTCGAGGACATCTCGGCGATCGAGCGCTATTTGGCGCGCAACGGCACCGTGATCCTGAAATTCTTCCTCAACGTTTCCCGGCAGGAGCAGCGCGAGCGGTTTCTCGACCGGCTCGAGCAGCCGGCGAAGAACTGGAAGTTCTCGATGAACGACATCAGCGAGCGTGCGCTGTGGCCGCGATACATGGCGGTGTACCAGGACATCGTGCGGCACACCTCGACGGCGATGGCGCCGTGGTACGTGGTGCCGGCCGATCACAAATGGTTTGCCCGGGTCGTGATCGGCTCCGCCATCGTCAGCGCGCTCGAAAATCTCGATCTGCACTTTCCGCGCGCCGACAAGGCCTCGCTCAAGGAGTTCAAGCAGGTGCGCGAGGCGCTGGAGAACGAAGGCAAGGGGCGGAAGAAGAGGGTGAAGGTTGCAAAGCGGGTGGGGAAAGGCGGCTAGGCAGGCGGCCACCGGATGGGCCGAACACGACCCATCCGCCTAATCCGGAGCCTGCGGCGCGGGGGCTACGCTTGCAGCGCCTTCGCCCGGCGCGGCCGCAAACCGGCTTCGGTCGAACCGCGCGCAAGTTCACTGATGATCCAGAGTACCTCGGCGCGGGTGTCGATCCCGGCGAACTCGTCGGCCATCAGCTCGGCGCGCGAACGATAATCCGGCCGGTCGAGCACGGTGCGAACGGCTTGCCGCAGCGCCTGCGGCGTCGGTTCGTTGCTCGCAAGATTGATGCCGACGCCCGACCAGGCGACGCGCGCGTTGACGTCGGCCTTGTCCTCGGTCAGCCCTGCGGTGACGAGCGGGATTCCATAGCTCAAGGCCTGGTTGACGCTGCCATAGCCGCCGTTGGTGACGAGCACGTCGACCCGGGGCAGCACCCATTCGAACGGCAGGTATTGGGAAAGGCGGGCGTTGGCCGGAATGGGGCCGGGTATGGCTTCGACGGTGCGCCCGCCGGCGGTCGCCACCACGAGCAGATCGGGTTCGTTCGCGAGTGCCGCCAGCGTTGGGCCGATCAGCAGGCCGAAATTGTGATTGGCCACCGTTCCCTGCGTAACCAGCACGACCTTGCGCGAGCCGTCGAGTTCGTTGGCCCAGTAGGGCAGCGGGACCTGGTTGGGAATGATGGGAGGCGTGCCGACGAAATTCACCGAGGGCGGGATGTCGCGCGGAAATTCGAAACTGGGAACGGTGAGCTGCAGATAGGCATCGGCGAGCTCCACGACGGAATCGAACAGGGTCATCGACAACGGCCCGACGCCCAGGGTCTGCAAGGATCTGTTCAGGCGGTTGGCCACGGGCTGGTAAATCAGCCTGTCATGTTCGCGATAGATCGCCGCGTAGTCGTCGTGCTGCTGCTTCGTGATGGCGGGCGGCAAGCCGATGAAATGCGGTGCGCCGTCCTGCCGGCACCAGTGCAGAAACGACGTGCCGCAAAGCGCGATGGGGGGACGCTTCGACCGCAGTCCGAGCAGCATCGGCAACACCCCGAAGAACATGTCGTCGCCGATGACGACGTCAGCGGGGAAGCCCCGCAGCACCTGCTGCAAACCCTGGTGCTGGGCCGGAAGGGTGTCGACGAAAAAACGCTCCAGTGCGACGCGCAACCAGTCCGGCCCCGGAGCGATGCTCTGCAGCTCGGGAGCCACCGAACCGATGTCGCGCAGATCGAAGTCGGCCCCCTCGGGAAGGGCATGGAATTCCGCCCCGATGGCTTCGATGCGGCTGCGTAGAACGCTGCCCGAGAGGAATGCGAGTTGGTGGCCTTCGGCGATCAGGATGCGTCCGATCGCGAGCAGCGGATTGAGATGGCCCGTCGCGGGCGTCGAAGCGATGAGAATTTTCATGTGACCTGTTGCTCCGTTGTCGAATGAGCGGCTCGCCCGGACAATTGTCGGACGGCTCGGCTCAGGGAGAGACAGGTTGGGGGATCGCGGTTACGCCACGGCTTCGGCGCGGCGCTAAACGGTTACGATTGCAATGGGGGATGGCCTTGCGAAGGCAAACGGGTGTCCCCGGCCTCAGATCGTCACGGCGATACGCTCGGCGGGACGGGCGAGCAACAGGTAGCAACCCGAGGCGAGAAGCGAGCACAGCGCCATGAGAGCCGTCATCGAGAGTGCGGAGTGTCCGTCGGAGAGTATTGCGACGAGGCCGCTGACCACGGCGCCCGCAACCATCTGGATGCAGCCGGTCGCCGCACCGGCGGCACCGGCAATCTGCGGCAACGGCTGCATGGCGCCCTGCATCGCGTTCGGCACGATCAGCCCGAAGGCAAAGTTGCAAACCACCAGCAGCGAGATCACGAGCGCGAGCGGCATCCAGCCGGCAAGCGTCATCGCCAGCAACAGGCTTGCCATGCCCGCCGCCAGCGCCAGGCCGGTCGTCAGCGGATACACGGGCGCGACGCCCAGTGCGCTGAGCCGGCCATTGAGGAACGCCCCCGCCATGATGCCCAGCGAAGTCGCGGCGAACACGAGGCCATACTGCGCGGGTCGCAGTCCCACGGCGTTGATCAGGAACAGCGAGGAGCCGGTGACGTAAGCGAACAACGCCCCGAAAGCCGCGGCGTTGACGAGGATGTAGCCGAGGCAAAGCGGATTGCGCAGGACACGAAGATAGTTGCGCGCAATGACGGAGGGGACCAGGCGGTTAGCCGGGTCGATGCGTGCGCTCTCGGCGAAGCCGATCAGGATGATCAGCAGCAGAAGCCCGCCGACGCCGGCGAGCGCCGCATGGATGGCGCGCCAACCGCCAAGCGCGAGCAACGCGGCTCCCGCCGTCGGCGCGATCATGGGAACGACCATCGTGGCAATGGCCACATAGGAAAGCCTGGTACGGGCGGCCTGGCCGTCGAACAGGTCCCGGATGATGGCCAGCGCGATGGTCATGCTCGCACCGGCACCGGCCCCCTGGACCGCGCGCCATATCAGCAAGCTCGAGAGCGATCGGGCAAACGCGCAGCCGATACCGGCGATGATGAAAAGCGTGCAGGCGAACAGCACGACGGGCTTGCGGCCGTACCGGTCCGAAGCCGGGCCATAGAGCAGCGGTGCGAACGCGAAACCGAGCATGAACAGGCTCATGATCAGGCCTGCCTGTGCCGGAGTGACGTGGAGTGTGGCGCCAATGGCCGTGAGGGCCGGCAGGCTCATGTCGATGCCGAAGGATGGCAGCGCGACAAGAAAGCCCGGCAGCAGAGTAAAGGCCATGGAGGCGGGCGGAACACACACGGGGCGCGATTTCCTGTGGTTGAGGCCGCCCCGATGCCTCCGATGCGCAAGCGCGCGTGGCCGGACCGAGAGAGGCGATCACTTGGCGTCGGCGGCGAGGATGGCATGACCCCGGCTACGGTTCGGCTTCAAAAGCTGCGCCACTTGGTTACGGTTGTAACAGGGGTGGCCCGTGAGGCGTCGCTCGAGGAAATTCAAGAAGCTGCGAGGTCCTGGAGGCCGAGACAACGGGCGAGGAGGAGAGTCTAAATCGGTATTTAATTGAGACAGCAGGCTTCAGAAGAGATGCTGGCCCATGACGGGGCTTTCCGGCTCTCGACGGCGGAAGAGCGCCCCCACGAGCGGGGAGCGCTTCCATTTCCGCGTGCAGGGCGCGATCGGCGCGGCATCATCCCAGGATCATGTTGTTCGGCCAATGATCGGGCGTTGTATTGCCGCCGTTTGAACGCTGCGCGTCGATGCCGCGCGGCGAACATGCGTCGAACGCTCCGCAGGATTCGATGGTCTGGCTGCGGGCGTCATGGCGCGAGATCTGCGTTGCAAATGCAGGTGAACCGGTGAGTATGACGGCCGAGACCGCAAACAGCGTGGCGATGGTCTTGAGGCGCATCCCCATGGGGGCGGAAGCAGTATTGGTCATGGCAGAACTCCTTGTCGGCTTATCACGATCGGAGGCGATCGTTTCTGATGCACAAGCTGGGCTCTGTCGGGCTAACATTCCAACGGATAATTTTTCTTGGTATGATCGGCATATCAGATGATTGGATTGCGTCACGCGGAAGCGAGAAATCCGGCCTTTTGCCTCACGCTGATCGAACCGGCAGGGTGACATGTCATGACCTTGGAACAGCTTCGCATCTTCATAGCGGTTGCGGAAAGCCAGCACGTCACGCGCGCCGCCAGCGAACTCAACCTGACGCAATCCGCAACCAGCGCCGCCATCGCCGCACTCGAATCCCGTTACGGGATCAAGCTGTTCGATCGCATCGGCCGCGGCATCGTGCTGACTCAGACCGGCCGGGATTTTCTCGAAGAGGCACGCGAGGTCGTGGCGCGCGCCAAGGCGGCGGCGCAGGTGCTCGACGATCTGGCCGGCCTCAAGCGTGGCTCGCTGAGCCTGGCGGCGAGCCAGACCGTCGCGAATTACTGGCTGCCGCGGCGCATCGAGACATTCCGCAGGGCCTATCCGGGCATCGATCTGCACGTCACGACGGGAAACACAGAGCAGGTCGCCCAGGACGTGCATCGGGGCGCCGCCGACCTCGGCTTCGTCGAGGGCGAGGTCGACGATCCATCGTTGTCGATCCGGAGAATGGAAGGCGACACGCTGGCGGTCGTGGTCGGATTAAGCCATCCCTGGACCGGAAAGACGCGTATCACGCCAAAGATGCTGACCGGAACGGGCTGGATGCTGCGAGAGCCCGGCTCGGGCACCAGATCGATGTTCGAGGCAGCACTGCGGAAGTTCGGCGTCAAATTGTCGGACCTCGATGTCCGGCTCGAATTGCCATCCAGCGAAGCCCTGCGCGCCGCCGTGGAATGCGGCGACTGCGCCACGGTCATTTCGGATCTCGTCGTGGCGCAATCGCTGGCCGCGGGAACGCTGCATCGCGTCAACATCGATCTGCCGAAGCGCTCGTTC
>JBAUUA010000866.1:0-3488 GCA_049582465.1 Bradyrhizobium sp.
GACGGGCGGAGCCCGGCCCGATAGGTCGCTTCCGCATCGGCGGCTTCCTTGCTGCTTGCGCGCAAGCCGGCGAACCGGCTTAGCGCAAAGGCCGCCAGCGCCGCGCACATTGCCGCGGCTGCGGCCGCCATGAAGACCGCCGCGGTACTCCATTTCATGGTCAGCAGCACGCCGCCGACCAGCGGCCCTACGATCGAACCCACGCGTCCGATCCCGAGCGCCCAGCCGACACCCGATGCCCTGACCGAGGTTGGGTAGAACCCCGCGGCGAGCGCGTTGGCGCCGATCTGGCCGCCGACAATGCAGAACCCGGCGACGAAGATTGCCATGGTGACCAGCACGATCGAATGACCGAGCTGACCGATCGCGGCGACCGCAAACACCGCGATGAAATAGACCAGCGCCAGCGCGCGGAACGAGAAGCGGTCGATGATGCTGCCAAGTGCGAACGTGCCGACCACGCCACCGACCTGCAGCATCGATCCGATCGCCGCCGACGTCGATACCGATGCGCCGAGGTCGTTGAGAACCGTCGGCAGCCAGTTCGACAGGAAATAGAGGTCGAGCAGGCTCATGAAGAACACCACCCACAGCAGCAGCGTGACCGGCGTTCGTCCGTCCCGGAAAAGATGCACCACCGGAATTCCCGGCAGTGCCGGCTCCTGCACGACGAACCGCGTCGCCGGCGCGAACACCGCCATCGGGTTGATCGATCGAAGCAAGCGGGCGACCTCTTCGTCGGCGCGCCCGGTGAGCGCGAGGAAGCGCACGGATTCCGGCAGCCGCAGCGCCAGGACCGGAACCAGCAGCAGCGGCGCGATGCCGCCGACCACGAACACCGAACGCCAGCCGAAATGCGGAATCAGCGCCGCCGCGAGCAGCCCGCCGAGCGCCGCGCCGACCGAAAAGCCGCAGAACATGATCATCACCATGGTCGCGCGGCGGCGGCGCGGATTGAATTCCGAAGTCATGGCGATGGCGTTCGGCATCGCACCGCCGAGGCCGAGCCCGGTCAGAAACCGGATGGCGAGCAGCGCGTTGACGTCGTGGACGAAGGCGGTGGCCAGAGCGCAGATGCCGAACGCCAGCGTCGAGAGAATGATGATCCGCTTGCGCCCGATGCGGTCCGCCAGCGGTCCGAGCAAGAGCGCGCCGATCATCAGCCCGAACAGGCCGGCCGAGAACACAGGACCCAGCGCGCCCTTGGTCAGGCCCCATTCCCTGGCCAGGGCAGGCGCGACATAGCCGATGGCCTGGGTGTCGAAGCCGTCGAGGAACAGCACCGCCGCGCAGGTCAACAGCAGCTTGAGCTGAAATCCGCCGACCGGCTGCCGGTCGATAAAGTCGGCGACGTCAATCGCGTCGCCAGCTTGAGAACTCGCCATGGTCGTCCCTCCCCCTCGAATTGTCGGATCGCGGTTCTTGCCGGCCGCCTTTCCTGAGCCGATAACCTAGCGCATAACGGAGCAAACGGCACGGATTTCTGCTTCGTCGCGCGCGCAATGGGAAGCGCTATTTGATGAAACACATTCCGATCCGCGACGCGTTGCCGGCCGGCTGACACGCCATCCCCTCCGCGCAGGTCCACGACTTGAAGCTTTTGTCGTTTTCGGCAGCGCTGGCGTGCTGGACATAGCAAGAGGCGCCCCAGCCGTCTTCGTATTCGGTACCGGCGAGTTCCGCACTGCCGCGCGGTTGCGGCCGGCTGGAGAAGCCGCGCGAATAGTCCGGGCGCTTGCCGTCGCGCAACGCGGTAAGGATGTCGCGGCGGCGGACCTGGTCGCCGAAGAAATGCGGCGACGCCGGCACCACCGTTGAATTGTTGGGCTTGGCCGCCATCCAGTCGACGCCGGGGAAATGAAAACCGCCGATGCCGCGGGTCTGATGGCAGCCTGCGCAGGTGATGTCGTTGAGCCTTCGCTCGAAGCCCGCGACCGAGCGAACGTTTTGCAGTGTGATGTCGCGCTCCGCCGCCTTCTTCAGCGCCGCGACCACGTCCGCGTTCTTGAACAGAGGCTCGCCCGGCGCATCGTCGCCCTGCACGAGGCCAAACGCCGGCTGCAGCTCCGAGGCTGAAAATCCGGCCGGGGTCGGGGCGATCGCAGCGGTGGCCAGAAATTGATCGGGAACCAGGATCGTGCCGCGATCGAGTTCGGCAAAATGCGATGGCTCGAGCAGCCACGCCTTGAACTCGCGCCCGAGCTTGGCGTCGGCCAGGATCCGCTCGCGATCGATCTGGTTCTCCATCGGCGCCTCGATGAACGCTTTCGACGGCGCGTCGTAGTCGAACACCTTCAGGAGATAATCGGTGCGAAAATCGCGCACGGCCGATTTCGGCGCGTGGGCGATCTGAAGGTTGGTCTCGATATGCGTGATGTCGTCAGGCCCGATGAGGTCCAGCGGACCGTCCTTCGCGATCAGCCGTTCCACCAGCGCAGCACCCGTGAGCGACCATTCGCCGGCGCCGAGCCAGCGGCGGGCGATTTCGGCGCAGGCAAGCGCTTTCCCGCTGCCGTCGACCGCGGAAGCCCCCCTCGCCTTCAGCACCACGTTCAGCGTCATCGGCAGCCGCGGCGAGACCGCGCCGTCGCCCGTCGTCTCCGGCACATCGGTTCGGGTCAGGCGGTAGATCAGCCGGATTTCACCGCAATCGGCCTCGTGCACATAAGCGCGATCCATGCGGTTGACGATGCCCGCGAGCACAAAGCGCGTAGCGGGAGAATCGAGTAGCGCGCGGTCGAACAGCTGAAAATCGAAAGCCGTTCCGACACCGATGGTTTCGTTGGGGAGACTGGCTTTATGCCTTGCGACGTAACGGTCGAACTCGGCGTCGAGTGCCTTGCGCACCGGCATCATCGACGGCAGAGCGAACAATTCGCGGTCGGTAAGCGGCGTATCGGCCGATCGCGGCGGCAGCATCACGCGGCCGAGACCGAATCTGCCGCGATCAAGTTCGCGCAAAGCGTCGGGATCGATGATCGCCGCGCCGCGCTCCAGCGCCGCCGCGCTACGCGCATGGCGCACCGGCAGAATGCTGGTGAGCAAGACCAGAAATGTGACCAGAAATCGCACGCGACCCATATCCCGATAAACACCGCAGCGGAGGCCTCATTCCAGCTCGCTGGATTCGAAGGCTCGTGCGGGCGGTGCTTCTATTTCAGGAAAAGTAGCCGAAATGCGGACGCAGCGTCTCAGGGAAGGCCGGAGGCACGGGCAATCGCATCACGTCGCGGTGAAGCGAAGGATTTCAGCGGGCGACGATCAGGCCCCTGCTGGTCACGACCACCCAGCGGCCGTCCTGGCGGCGGATGGCGTCGACGCGGCCGAGACCGGGCACGGGATCGCCGGCATACACCTCGAAAATGCCGCGCCGGCCTTCGATCAGCGCGCCGCCATTGGCGACATCGCGCAGCACCCAGCCTTCCAGGGTCGGCAACCGCGCCACCTCGGGCTTGGGCGCGGGCAACGGAACGGGCGCGGTCGTCGCC
>JBAUUA010000867.1:0-6052 GCA_049582465.1 Bradyrhizobium sp.
GACCGCCAGCGCGATTGCCGAAAAATATGGAATTCCCTTCGTCAACGGCGAGTCGGTGGCCGCCAATTTGACCGAGCGCGGCTTCAAATGGTTTTTCCGCACCACGCCGGTCGCCTCCGATTTCGCCAAGATTTATTTTGACTTCCTCAAGGACATGAAGGCAGCGGGCGCCAAGACCGACAGCGTCGCGCTCGTTCATGACAACACCGAATACGGCACCTCGGTCGCGACCGTGATCACCAGTGTGTTCAAGGCAAGTGGCGAGAACGCCCCGATCGATATCGCCTATGCTCCCAACGCGACCGACGTGCAGGCCCAGGTGCTGCAGCTCAAGGAGAAGAAGCCGGACGTCGTGATCATGATCAGCTACACCTCGGATGCGATCCTGTTCGCCAAGACCATGCAGTCGCTCGACTACAAGCCCGCGATGCTGATTGCCGACGACGCCGGATACTCCGATCCGTCTTTCATCAAGGCGGTCGGCAAGATCTCGCAAGGCGCGTTCAATCGCTCGTCATGGAGTGTCGGGCCTGCGGGTTCGCCGACCGCGCTGATCGCCGACATGTACAAGAAGAAGAGCGGCGACGAGATGGACGACACCGCCGCGCGCCAGATGCAGGGCTTCTTCGTGCTCTGCGACGCGATCGACCGCGCCGGCTCGACCGACCCCGCCAAGATCCAGGCGGCGCTGAAGGCCACCGACCTGAAGCCCGATCAGCTGATCATGGGCTACAAGGGCGTCAAGTTCGACGACAAGGGCCAGAACATCCTCGCGGCCGGCGTCATGATCCAGCTGCAGGACGGCGAGAACTACACGACCGTCTGGCCCAAGGCCAACGCTCAGAAAGCACCGGTCCTGCCGTACAAGGGCTGGTGACATCCAAAGGGACGGGGCCGGTGCCCCGCCCACATTATCCTCGTCGCACCGTTGCCCGAGATTAACCCGCAAGACTTGACCTGGCATGTCCATTATCCTCGTTCAGGTGATTGTCGGCGGGCTTCTGCTTGGCGCCGTCTATGCACTGTTTTCCTCAGGGCTCACGCTGGTCTGGGGCATGATGAACATCGTCAACTTCGCCCATGGCGATTTCGTCATGCTCGGCATGTATGTAGCGTTCGTGGTCTATACGCTGCTCGGCGCCGGCCCCTTGCTCGGCGCGCCCGTCGCCATGCTGGTGCTCGCGACCGTCGGCATCGTCGTCTATTTCGGGCTGATCCGCGACATCATGAAGGGGCCGATGCTGGCCCAGATTCTCGGCACGTTCGGGCTTGCGCTATTGCTGCGCTATTCGGTGTTCTGGTGGTTCGGCGCCAATTTCCTGTCGCTGCCGGAAAACATCGTCGGCGGCACCTTCGAGATCCTGGGCCTGCGCCTGCAGGCCTCGCGCCTGCTGGCCGGCGCCGTCGCGCTGCTGGTGACGCTTGGGCTGCACCTTTTGCTGACGCGCACGTCGCTCGGATCGAAAATGCTGGCGGTGGCGGAAGATTCCACCGCGGCGCAATTGATGGGGATCCGGCCCGACACCATGCAGGCGATCGCGTGGGCGATTGCCGCGGGCGCAACCGGGCTCGCCGGCGCGCTGATCGCGACCTTCTTCTACATCGTGCCGACCGTGGGCGAGACCCTGGGCATCGTCGCCTTCGTCACCGTGTCGCTCGGCGGCTTCGGCAGCGTGCCCGGCGCGTTGATGGCGGGACTTCTGATCGGCGTGATCGAGTCGCTGTCGGCCTACTGGATCGGCGCGGTCTACAAGGACATGGTGGTGTATTCATTGTTCCTCGGCTTCCTCTGGTTCCGGCCGCAGGGCCTGATGGGCAAGACGTGATGCGGCGCCTGGTCTGGGCCTCGGTGCTGCTGGCGCTTTTCGTCGCCTATCCCTTGCTGTTTTCGACACCGTTTCAGCAACGGCTCGGCGCGCTGGTGCTGCTCTATGCGATCGCGGCGTCGGCCTGGAACATCATCGGCGGCTATGCCGGCCAGGTATCGGTGGGCCACGTCGTCTTCTTCGGCTGCGGCGCCTATGCCGCGATGGGCGCTTACGCGCATTTTGGACTTTCGCCGCTGGTCGGCATTCCCGCCGGCATTGTCGTCAGCGTCGCGATCGCGGCCGTGATCGGCGTGCCGACGCTGCGGCTGTCCGGCCATTATTTCAGCATGGCGACCATCGCGGTCGCCGAACTCTGCCGGCTGATCGTCACCAACACCGATTATCTCGGCGCGGCGGTCGGACTGAGCGGCCCCACCGTCCCGCGCAATGTGTTCGATCTCTCCTTCATCTCGGCGCTGCCTTATTACTACATGTTCCTGACGGTCCTCAGCCTCACGCTCGGCATCACCTGGTGGATGGCGAACAGCCGGATGGGATTTTATCTGCGCGCGATCCGCGATTCCGAGCGCGCGGCGCGCTCGCTCGGCGCACCCGCGAGCCGCACCAAGCTCTACGCCTTCATGCTGAGCGCGGGCCTGACCAGCGTCGCCGGCGCGCTCTACGCGATGATGTTCGGCTTCGTCGATCCGGAATCCGGGCTCGGCATCCTGATCTCCGTCAAGATCCTGATCATGGCGGCGCTCGGCGGTGCCGGGTTGTTGTTCGGACCGCTGGTCGGGGCGGCGATCCTGGTGCCGCTGGAGGAAATCTCCAACAATCTGCTCGGGGGCAAGGGCGCGGGGCTGACCTTCGTCGTCTACGGCGCGATCATCGTGCTGATCGCGCGATTCCAGCCGGGCGGCATCGTGACCCTGATCAAGCGGCTGTGGGCCAGGCGAAGCAAGGCGCAGGACGCACCGGTCGCGGCGGGAGCAAGCCATGCTCCTTGAAGCGCGCGACGTCACCAAAGCCTTTGGCAGCTTCAAGGCCGTCGATGCGGCCTCGGTGACGCTGGAGCAGGGCGATATTCTCGGCCTGATCGGGCCGAACGGCGCCGGCAAATCGACCTTCTTCAATTGCCTGACCGGCGACCTCACCTCGACCTCCGGCAAGGTGATCCTCGAAGGCCGGGACATCACCGATCTGCCGCCCGAGGCGCGCGCGCGGCTCGGCCTCGCGCGCTCGTTCCAGGTGCCGCAGACCTTCGAGAGCATGTCGGTGCTGGAGAACGTGATGATCGGCGCGTTTCTGCGCACCTCGCATCGCACGGAAGCCGAAGCACGCGCCCGCGCGGTTCTGGAACGGGTCGGCATGAGCCGGCTTTGGGATGCGCCGGCGCGCTCGCTGGGGACGCCCGGCCGCAAGCGGCTGGAAATCGCGCGTGCGCTGGCTACCCAGCCAAAGGTGCTGCTGCTCGACGAGGCGATGGCGGGGCTCACCCAGCGCGAGGTGCAACTGGCGATCGATCTTGTCCGCGATATCCATCGTTCCGGCATCACGCTGGTCATCGTCGAGCACATCATGGAAGTCATCATGTCGCTGGCGACGCGCGTGGTGGTGTTTCACCAGGGCCGCGAAATCGCGCGCGGCAGCCCGCGCGAGGTCACTGGCAATCCGGCCGTGATCGAGGCCTATCTCGGCAAGCGCGCCGCCAAGGCCGCCGCGGGCCATACGCCGATCGAACTGATGGGCGGACCCGCGACATGACCGCGCCTCTGCTCAGGATCGAGCATCTCGAAGTCCGCTATGGCGACCTGATCGGCGTCTCCGACGTGTCGCTCGAGGTGCCGGAAGGCAGCGTGGTGGCGCTGCTCGGCTCCAATGGCGGCGGCAAGACCACCACGCTCAACGCCATCGCCGGCCTCATTCCCATGCATTCCGGATCGATCGGCTTTCGCGGCGAGGAGATCGGCGGCGAGGCGGCGTTTTCGATCGTGCGGAAGGGACTGGCGCTTGCGCCGGAAGGCTGGCGGCTGTTCGTGCAGCAGAGCGTCGAGAACAACCTGATGCTTGGCGCGACGCCGCTGCGGGACAAGGCGCGCGCCGCTGCACTCCTTGAGCGCGTCTACGAAATCTTTCCAAAGCTGGCCGAGCGGCGCAACCAGCGTGCCGGCACCATGTCCGGCGGCGAACGGCAAATGCTGGCGGTCGGCCGTGCCCTGATGAGCGATCCCAGGCTCTTGATGCTGGACGAGCCGTCGCTCGGGCTGGCGCCGGCCGTGGTCGAGTCGATGTACGAGACCTTCGGGCGGCTGCACAAGGAAGGGCTGACGATCCTGCTCGCCGAGCAATCCATCGAGCTTGCGCTCGAGGTTTCGGATTTTGCCACCGTGCTGCAGGTCGGCAAGAGCGTGTTGTCGGGCCCGGCGTCGGCTCTCGCCAACGATCCGCAGGTGCAGCACGCCTACCTCGGCACCGCCTGACGTTCGAGAGCGAGGCTATTTCCTGCGCCTGCCGGCCGCGGACGGCTTCATCCCGGCTTCGAGCAGCAGCAGGAGGCAGCCGCTCAACCGCTCCTCCATCTCCTTGTCGTAAATCGACAGCGGTCCGGGGTCGTTGAGGATGGCGTTGACCAGCGTGCCCAGCACGATCTGAAATCCGAAGGCGATGCTGCGGCTCTTCGCGGCGGCGCGGCCTTTGCCCATGGCGCGGAGCAGGGGAAGGGTGGCGCCGGCGGTGTTTGCGCGCGCCAGGCCCTTGAAGGTATTCCACCGGTCCGGCCGCGTATCGCTGTGCTGGAGCGCGGCGCGCAGCACGCCTTCATGATTCCGGGCCCAGCCGATGATCCCGCCGACGAGGATGCGGCAGAGCTCGGCGAGCGAGGTGTCCTTCAACTGCGTATTCCCGGTCATCGCCGACAGCCTGCGCTCGCCATCCCGCGCGGCCAGTTCGATCAGGGCGTTGAAATAGGCCTCCTTGCTTTCGAACCGGCTGTAGAAGGCACCGACGGTGGCGCCGACCTTGCCGCACAGCGCCTCGATCGACAATTCGGCGAGGCTGCGGGTTCGCAGCATGTCGGCACCGGCCTCGAGCAGCGCCGCCGTCATCTCGCGGCTCCGCTTCTGCCGCGACGGGGTGACGCCGGGAAAGTCCAGATGGCCGGCCTCGCGCTGCATCCGCGGTTGCGCTCCCTTGCAAAATAATCATAATAATAATTCGGATTATGGTTTCTGGCAATGCTCGACGGCAACCAGGCAAGGCTCAACACGGACGAACGGCGGATCAACCGCCGGCGTCGGCACCGGGGAGGAACGCATGAGCGCAGGCGGCGGCAACGCATTTCGCGGCACCATCGGCAGGACCATTGCCGGCTCAAAACCCTGGTGGCCGCCGGCGCCAAGGCCGCCGGCTGGGGCTCCCAACATCCTGGTGGTGCTGTTCGATGACGTCGGCTTTTCCGATTTCGGCTGCTACGGCTCGCCGATCAGGACCCCGACCATCGACACGCTCGCGGCCGAGGGCCTGCGTTACTCAGGCTTCCACACCACCGCGATGTGTTCGACCACGCGCGCCGCACTTCTGACCGGCCGCAACCATCACTCGGTCGGCGTCGGCTGCCTCGCCAATTTCGACTCCGGCTATCCCGGCTATCGCGGCAAGATCGCGCGCGAAGCGGGAACGCTGGCGGAGATGCTTAAAGCTCACACCTATCGCAATTACATGGTCGGCAAATGGCATGTCACGCCGCTGACCGAAAGCGGCGCCACCGGGCCGTTCGACGGCTGGCCGCTGGGGCGCGGCTTCGATCGGTTCTACGGCTTCCTCGACGCCGAGACCGATCAATTCGCGCCGGAACTGGTGTCGGACAATACCCATATCGATCCGCCTGGGACGTTCGCCGAGGGCTATCATCTGACCTCGGACCTGGTCGACCAGGCGATCCGCTTCATCGGCGACCACATCGCCGACCGGCCCGATCTGCCCTGGCTGACCTGGCTCGCCTTCGGCGCCTGCCATGCGCCGCACCAGGCGCCCGCCGATATCATCAAGAGTTACGACGAGGTGTTCAAGCACGGCTGGGACGTCGAGCGCGAGCGGCGGCTGGCGCGGCAGAAGGCATTGGGCATCGTTCCGCCGGAAACCGAGATGCCCGCGCGCAATGACGGCGTGAAAGCCTGGGACGAGCACAGCGCGGACGAAAAGCGCGTCTTCACCCGGCTGCAATCGGCTTTCGCCGGCATGCT
>JBAUUA010000868.1:0-2183 GCA_049582465.1 Bradyrhizobium sp.
TCCATGCAGCGGTTGCTGGAGCGGGTCTGGCACGATCAGGCCTTTACCGCGATTCTGGTGACGCATGACGTTTCCGAGGCGGTCGCGCTCGCCGATCGGGTGCTGGTGATCGAGGCAGGCCGCATCGCCCACGACGTCAATGTCGACATCCCGCGGCCGCGCCGGCGCGGCTCCGCCGAGCTTGCCGCGCTGGAAGGCTCGATCCTGCGCGATCTCCTGAAATCCGGGGACGATTTGTCGGATCAGTGAGGCTGCCATGAATTCCGCTGTCTGCACCATCGAGACCCGTCGCGAGGCCTCCTCCATTGATTTTCGCAGCGCCATGCGTCGTCTGGCGGGCGGCGTCAGCGTGATCACGGTCGGGCAGGGGAACGATATCACCGGCATGACCGTCACCTCGGTATCGTCGCTGTCGGTCGATCCGCCAACGTTGATCGTCAGCATCAACCGGGAATCGTCGTCCTGGCCGCTGCTCAAACGTCGCGGCTTCTTTGGCGTGAATATGCTGACCGCAGATCAGCTCGATGTCGCCGAGCGGTTTTCGGGCAAGGACGGCTTGAAGGGCGCGGCGCGTTTTGCCGGCGCGCAATGGATTACCCTTGTGTCGGGCGTGCCGCTGCTGGCGGGTGCGCTGTCGGCGATCGACTGTGAGGTCGAGGATATCGTGGAGCGCCACTCCCATGCCATCGTGATCGGACGGGTGCTGGATATGCAGCTTTCGTCGCGCGGCGCGGCGCTGGCCTACTGGCAGGGGCAATATGTCGCGATCGATCGCGACGAGGACGCGATCAAGCTCGCCGAGGTCAGCCTCCCGGTACGGGCGAAATCCGGCGTCGCGATCCCGAAACGCCGCACCTGAAGAGGTGGCGTTTTTTCCATTCGCAGCCTAAAAGTTACCGGTATCCTGCGATGCAGGGACCGGAGACGAGGCCAGGCGATGCAACGCACATCTCTTCAGACCATCCGCGCCGTCAGCGCAGCCAGCAGATGAAACGTCTGGCGGTCTGGTTTTTCTACGCGATCGGCACACTCGCGATGCTTTATCTCGCGCTCTACGCCTATGCGGCGTTCACCGGACGCGAACTGCGGCCGGGCGATCCGATCCGCATCTTCCGCAACCCCGACGCGCCGGATTATTCGGCGGCCAGCGACGGCGATTTCGCCTGATGGCGTGACACGAAGGTGCGGCCCATGGTGACGTTCTTCTGGGCGCGGATCTGGGTATTGTCGTAGGTCCAGCACTCGCCGGAATCGTCGAGGAAGCAGACCCAGAGCAGATTATATTCGGGGCCATAGTCGATCAGCAGATGGGCGTAGCCATCCCCCTTCGGGGTGATGACGGGGATCGGCGGATCGAGCTGCAGGATGGACATACCAGACTTTCAAACAGGAAGCGGCAAGACGCCTGAATGAAAACGCGGAATGAGCAAAACAGTTCCGGCGCGAGGTCATCCTCGCGCCGGATTCTTTCTAAATCGCGATAATGCCGAAGATCACACCGGCGCGGAGGCGCGGTGATATTCGCCGGCGCCGGCGGGCGTGATCGGCAATCCGCCGTCGGCATATTCGTTCAGCTTGTTACGCAGCGTGCGGATCGAGATGCCGAGGATGTTTGCGGCATGGGTGCGATTGCCGAGGCAATGCTTCAGCGTTTCCAGGATCAGATCGCGCTCGACGTCGGCGACCGTGCGTCCGACCAGCGCACGGGTCACCTGTTCCGCGGCGAAGGTGGCATGCGCCACCGCCGGCACGGTCTTCGGCGTATCGAGACGGTCGCCGTCCGGCGTCAGGATGGCGTCGACGCCGATCTCGTCGCCCTGCGCCATTAGCACCGAGCGATGGATGGTGTTTTCCAGTTCGCGGACGTTGCCCTGCCAGCGGTTGGATGTCAGCACCCGCCGCGCATCCGCCGAGATCGGTCGCAGCGGCACGCCGTTGGCGTCGGCATATTTCTTGGCGAAGTGCTGCGCCAGTTCGAGAATATCGGCCGGGCGTTCGCGCAAGGGCGGGATCTTCAGGTTGACGACGTTGAGCCGGAACAGCAGGTCCTCGCGGAAGGTGCCTTCGCGGACGGCGTCGGCCAGATTGCGGTTCGAGGTCGCGATGATGCGGATATCGACCGGTACCGGCCTTGTGCCGCCGACGCGGTCGATCACCCGTTCCTGGATCGCGCGCAGCAGCTT
>JBAUUA010000869.1:0-5003 GCA_049582465.1 Bradyrhizobium sp.
GCACGACACCAACCCGCATGCGCTGTCGCCCAAGGTCACGAAATTCGTGCAGGCGCAGCACTGGTTCCAGGACCTGACCACGATCGGGGTGGAGTGATAAATCTCGTCGTCCCGGCAAACGCCGGGACGACGGGGGGCCCTACTTCGTCAGCAGCGCGAACGCGCCGTTCCAGTCTTCCGGCGGCGGGTTGACCTGATAATTACGGATCCGCGCCTCGTATAGATTATACAGCAGCTCCAGCGCGTTGGCGTCGTCGGTGCGGCGGCCGCGTTCGATCGCTGCAAGCGCGCCGTCCCAGTCGCGGCTGCGATAGCACGCCAGCATCTCGATGGTCAGGTTGCGCAGGCGCTGGAAGCGGCCGGAATTCGCGGTGTCCTCGCGGCCGGCGATGGCATAGATGACCTCGGGCTCCTTCTTGCCCTTGACCATGATGAAATCGAGCTCGAGAATCGCGAACCTTTCCTTGGCCGCGAGCGCGGTCCTGGAGCCGACGATGATCGGAAAGCCGTATTCCTTGGATTGACCTTCCAGCCGCGACGCCAGGTTGACGCTGTCGCCGAGCACCGAATAGTCGAAGCGCAGGTCGGACCCCATATTGCCGACCACGCACATGCCGGTATTCAGGCCGACGCCGACATTGATGGGGATGTAGACGTGGCCGCCTTCCTTCGCCTCCTGCTCGCGTACCTTGTTGAGCTCGTCGATCCGCTCCAGCATGTCGACGGCGGCCTCGCAGGCGTTGATCTGGTGCTCCTTGTCGTCGAGCGGCGCATTCCAGAACGCCATGATGGCGTCGCCCATATATTTGTCGATGGTGCCCTTGCGCGCCAGGATCGCATTGGTCAATGGCGTCAGGAACCGATTCATCAGCGACGTCAGACCCTGCGGATCGTGCTTGTAGGATTCCGAAATCGTGGTGAACCCGCGCACGTCGGAGAACATGATGGTCATCTCGCGCTCCTCGCCGCCGAGCACGAGCTTTTCCGGCGACTGCGCCAGCTGTTCGATCAGTGCCGGCGACAGATACTGGCCGAACGCCGAACGGATCTGCCGCCGCTGCGCCTGCTCCCTGACGAAGCTGGTGAAGATCAGCGTCAGATAGATCGCGGTGGTCGACAGCAGGGGATAGGTGAAATCGATTAGCAGCCGGTAGTGCGAATAATAGTACCACGACGTTCCGATCAACACCGTGGCGAACAGGGCGCCCATGCCGACGAGAGTGACTGGACCGAACATCGGTGCGAAGATGAGCACCAGGATTCCGAGCACCAGCGCGGCAAGGAATTCCAGGGCGATGCCGTAGCTCGGCTGCGAAAGCACCGCCTGGGTCAGTGCGCTTTCGAGCACCTGGGCGTGGATCTCGACGCCCGGCATGGCCCGGGACACCGGCGTGGTCTTGATGTCGTTGAGCCCCACGGCCGAGGTTCCTATCAATACCAATTTGCCCCTTATTTTTTCGGGCGGCACGCTGCCATCGAGCACATCCGCCGCGGGCACGAGAATCGAGGTGTCGCGGCGCGCGAAATGAACCCAAAGCTGGCCATTGGCGTCCGTCGGAATCTGGAAACCCTTGACGCCGATACTCTTGATCCCACCTTTGTCGGCTTTGATGAAGATAGTGTCGGTCCCGGTCGCCACCCGAAGCATTTCAAAGCTCAGGGACGGCATGGTCACGCCCTGCGCCAGCATGATCATCGGCACCCGCCGGACGATGCCGTCGCGTTCGGGCCTGATCGAAAACAGGCCCCGGCCGGCGGCTGCCGCCTCGAGCGCCGGAACGTTGCGCAGCAGACCGGTCCATTCGAGCATGAAGGGCTGCGGCTCCTGGCCCAGCATGGCCAACCCCGTCACCGGGAGGGATTTGTCGAGTTCGCCGAGGATAACGGGAATTCCGGATTCGCCCAGCACCACGCGCGAGCGCCGGATCGCATCGGCGAAAACCTGATCGTTGCTCGGCAGGCTTCGCAATTTGGCCCGGGTTTCCTCATCCAGATTGCGGAACGTATCGGCCGCGATGTCGGGATTGAGCCGGTCCGGCTCCGAGAACACCACGTCAAAGGCGATCACGGCGGCGCCGAGTTTGGTCAGATTCGTGATCATGTCCGCGATCCGCGTTCGCGGCCACGGCCACTGGCCAAGCTTGGTCAAGCTTTGGTCGTCAATGTCGACGACGGCGACCGGCGACTTGGCGAGCTTGGCGCGGGGATCGAGGCGCTGGAAGGTATCGAAGGTCCTGACCCGGATCTCCTCGACCGGTGCCGGGTCGGCGACGCGCAGCGCCGCAAAGCCGATCAGGAGCACGAGGCACACCAGCCTCGCATACCCGATCCGTCGCGCGAACCACCGCCGCCATATCCTCAGCCGCTTCATGCTGTTTCGATATCACGGCCGGGCGAAATGAGCACGTCTGTCTCTTTGGATACACGATGGGGGCCGCGCTGGCCGCGGTCCGCCGCAAGCCGCCGGCAATCAGGCGTGGCTGCCGGGATGGAGGATGAAATCGTTGGCGGTCAGACTTGCAGCCGCGACATTCTTCAGAAGCAGGGTGTCATGGCCATCGAGCGTGATCAGCGTGTCGCTGCCCTGCTGGACTTCGGTCAGATCGGTCAGGGCCGCGATATTGCCGAACTGCCGCAGGTCGATCTTGTCGAGCCCGGCGGTGAAATCCGTGATCGTGTGCTGCACGTCCGTCGTCCCCGCCGTCGGCGCGAACACGAACTGGTCCTGGCTGCCGCCGCCGGTCAGCATATCGGAATGGCCGGTCGCGAAGATCACGTCCTTGCCGGCCGTGCCCTGAAGCACGGCATTGGCGCCCGTTCCGGTCTCGTTGAAAACGAAGTTCACGGTATCGGTGGCGCCGAAACTGTCGGTTACGGTGACGGCGACGTTGCCGGCGGCCGGCGCGGTGACCGTTTCCAGGGCCGTGTCGATGTTGCCCAGGTGAATGGCTTCGGAAGTGCCGGCTGTCGCGGTGACCGCGAAGGTCCCCGTAGCGGCCGCCGGGTCGGAATCGGAGAGCTGCAGGCCGGTGATCGTGGCCGTTCCATCGCTGTTTTCGAGGACGCTGACCTGGTCCGTCTCGATGATCGGCGCCGAATGGTTCCAGACGAGGTCCGTGCCGCCATTGTGGTCGGTGACGACGCTGAAACCCGCAGGATCATAATTGCCGTCCAGCGAGAAGAAGTCGTTGGCGCCCGGCCCGTAATGAACCTCGAGCGAACCGGAATTGCCCACGGTGACATTGGCGGGATCGATGCCCGCGAGGTCGATGGTGTCGCCGTAGGAGAAGCCGGTGACCGTCCCGGTGAAATGCGAGACGTCGTCGAGCAGAAGCGTGCCGCTGCTGTTCCCGGAGAAATGCACGACCGCGTCGGAGGCGGCAACGAACTCCATCTTGCCGCCATCGATCACGGCTGTTCCGCCGCCGATGAAGGCGCCGTCGACCTTGAGAAGGCCTGCGCTCGCCTCCAGCACGCCGTCGCTATCGATGCCTCCCT
The DNA here is from genome assembly GCA_049582465.1 of Bradyrhizobium sp. GTDB lineage: Bacteria > Pseudomonadota > Alphaproteobacteria > Rhizobiales > Xanthobacteraceae > Bradyrhizobium. Next base: position 3,499 of record JBAUUA010000869.1, read on the forward strand.
TGACCTCCAGGCCGCCCGCTCCGTTCGACAGCACGAGGCCGTGATTGACGAACGAAGTGACGTCGATCGTCAGCGGATTGGAAGCCTCGGTGGCCTCGATGATGCCGTGGAAGTCATTGACGAGCGTGAGCTGGCCGCCACCAAGGTCGCCGCCGCCGCTGATCGTGTTGTCGAAATTGGTCAGCGTCACATCGGCGCTGGTTCCGTGAATCACGTTTTCCGCGTTATCCGACAGGGCCACATGCCCGCCGCCGGTGAGCGTAATGCCCTGTTGAATGATCAACAGATCGGTCTCGTTGCCGGTGGAGTTCAGTTCGATAGTACCGGTGTTGTGGACCGTCCCGCTCAGCGCCAGATGAGCGCCGTCGCCGATCTGCATCGTGCCCGGGTTCTCGGTGACGGGCGCCTGGTTGAAGACAAAGTCGCTTGCCGTGACCGATGCGGCGTCAACGCCATACAGCGTGATCGTTTCGTTGGCACCCAGCGTGATTACGGCATTGCCGTTGGCGTCGTCGGCGATGTTGCCCTGGATGTCGGCGAAACCCGCGATATTGTCGAAGCCGATCAGGTCGATCTTGTCCAACGCAGCGTTGAAATTGTAGACGACGTCGTGGCCGATCGGCTGACCGAAGACGAACAGGTTTCCGCTGCCGGTGCCCGTCAAATGATCGTCGCCCGCCACCGCGAAGATCGGCGAGCCCGGCGCATAGGCCTCGACGTTGTCCGACACGACCGCCGAGCCGGTGCTGCCGTCCGGATTGGTCCAGGTTTCAGTGACGTGGAGCAGGGTCGCGCCGACGAAATTGACGTCAGGCGTGATCGTCAACGCCGAAAAATCGCTGGCCTGCGCGGTCCACGAGCCATCCGCGTTGTGCATGGCGCCGGCCATTGTCCAATTGGGCGGCGCGCCCTCGACGGTAACGGCCATATTGCTGACGTCGGCGAACTGGGGAAGCCCCAGGTTGATTTCGGATCCAGCCACGCCCGCGGGATCCGTATCGAAATCCGAGCTGCCGGTGACGGTCACCACCACGTTCTGGCTGGTGCTGCCGCCATGACCATCGGAAATCGTCACTGTATAGGTCACCGTCAGCTTCTGATTTGGAGCCAGCAAGTCGGCGCCGCGGTCCGTCAGGCTGTAATTCCAAGCCACAGAGCCGGTCCCGATCGCTGAGCCGGTGAAGTCGGTTTCGGTCAGCACCATCGTGCTGGCACTGGCTAAAAAGGATTTCTCGGAGGTGGTCAGCGTTCCGGACGAAACGGAAAAGGAGGGTCCCGAAAGGCTCGCCGTGTGGTGATCAATGAGGTCGACATCGGCGAACCCGATGCTGCCATGTGTTGTGTCTGGCCGGCGGTCGTCATGGGTAAACGCACCGGTCGCCGTGGTCGAACCTGCCACGATGGTCGGCGCGTCGTTGACGCCGGTGATGGTCACCGTGACGTCCTGCGGAACCGTGCCGCCATGGCCGTCGGATACCGTGACGGTATAGACTTGGGTGATGGTC
>JBAUUA010000870.1:0-2326 GCA_049582465.1 Bradyrhizobium sp.
TGCCTCGCCCGCACGAATCGACCGCGCGGCGATCGGCCCGTCAGGCCGCAGAATCGCGATATTCGTGGAGGGATCGCGTCCGGCGAGCTTCGCCGAAAGCACCGCGCCATCAGGCGCGACAACCTCAAAATCGTCCTTGCGCGGCAGCGACTGCTCGGAGGCGACGACGATCCCGGAATGCCACAGCATGCCCGTGATATGCCGTCCATGCGGCAGACGGATCGCGACGACGGCGCTCTTCGCGGCTTCCGCGCGGGCGGAAAGCGCGTTCGAGAACTGGGCCAGGAAATCCGGTTGATCGGTCATCGGCAACTCCTATCGCTCTGAGATAGGAACGAAACTGGACTTTACATCCAGGCCAGACTATCGGCCGGACGGCCGGGTTGGTCCCGGCCATTTGACCGGGAAACAGAGAGCCGGATGCGTCGGAAATCCGAACCGGATCAGGCGGCGGGCGGCGCCGCGACGTTGCGCAAAATCGCCTCAAGCCGGGCTCCGACGGCGGCGACATTGCGGTTGACGCGCTTCTTGTAGCGCGCGACGGCGGCGTGATCGACGGCGAAGAACGTCTTCTCCGGATAGGTTCGACCGAAGATGTCGATCAGCATGCTGCGGAATTTGCCGGACACGATGGCGGATTCGCCGCCGGCCGGCTGCTCCGCATAGGCCACCGTCTCGGCCGAAGTGAGCGCGCACAGGAGCGGATGCAACCTCGTCGAATACACCTTCTTGTACCGCTGGATGTGCTGGATGGTGCGGTCGAGCGGCAGTTCCTGCTAGACCTCCTCGCCGATGTGGAGCTCGCCATCATCCGTCGGCGTGCTCATCGGGAACTGGTCGATCAGCCAATCGCCGACATGCTCCACATTCGTCCGCCCGCGCCCGTAGGTCAGCACGTCGTCCTCATAGCGCGCGTACCATGTGTCGAGGCGGTCAACGAGGTGATCGAGTGCCGGACGCGGCATGAGCTCGCGAAATTGGGTACCGAAGATGCCGACCCTCGCCTTGCCGCGCATCACGACGTCGAGCAGACCGTCGACGAGCACGGGCTGGAAGATGCTGTTGCCGATGCCGAGCACCACCAGATCGTAGCTGTCGCGCGCGCGATCCAGCGTCCGGAAGGTGAGGTGATGGACATTCGCCTCACTCGGCAACAGCGAATTGATCATGTGGTATCCGAGCCGGTCGCCGAAATTGCCGACGTCATTGTAGGAGATCACCGCAACGCTGCAGGGATTGATCTCGGTCTGCCGATCGGCCGGGGTCAGCCGCATCAGGATCTGCAGGGAATCGACCGGCAGCGAGGACACAATGCGGAAGCCGTGGCGGTCGAACAGTTCCGCCAGATCCAACAGACTGAAATGGGTCAGCCAGCCGAGCGACGCCCGGTCGACGGATCCGGACAGGTCGGTCGCGCAATAGCTCAGGACTACGTCGCGCCGGCTCGATTTCAGATGCGCGAAGAACGTCTCGACGTCGGTGACGTATTCCAGAACGCCCAGCATCGTGACGATGTCGGCCTCGGCGGCGGCCTCGGTCGGAAACTGGCCATCGCTGCCGGCGATGTAATCACCGGGCCAAATCGAGGTCAATTGCGGCCCGCGCAGGGCTTTGCAACTCCATTTTGGACTCGGCGCCGCGGCGTTCGTGAGCAAGGCTGACCGCTGGCCAAGGAATACACCGATGGCTTATGATTCGCCGATGAATCGCAAGAAGCGGCGCGGCGAGCAGTAACAGCGGCCAGGCAGCCACACGCCTGGAATCGCGGATATGCTCGCCACCGGTCTCAACCAGCACGTTGCCGGTCAGCTGCAGGAGGCGCGCCAGACCTACCGCTTCGTGCTGGCGATCGAGCCGCGCCAGGCCGACGCGCTGCATCTGCTCGGCGTCAGTTTCCTCGACGAGCAGCCGGACCAGGCCGAACAGCTCATTCGGCAGGTGGTCGCGTGCGACCCGCGCAATCCGCTGTACCACACCAATCTCGGCCTCGCCCTTCGCAACCTGCGAAGGTACGAGGAGGCGCTGGCTGCGTGCGACAAGGCATTGCGCCTCAAGCCGGACTATCGCGAGGCCCATGTCAATCGCGGACTGGCCCTGCTGTCGCTGCAGCGGCGAGAGGAAGCGGTCGCGGCATTCGGGGCGGCGCTGGCGCTGAACGGAGATTTTGCCACCGCGCTGAAATATCGCGGCGACACCCTGTCGGAACTCGGCCGGTTCGAACAGGCGATCGCCGATTTCGACCGGCTGCTCGCGCTTACGCCGGGCGATGTCACGACGCTCAACAACCGCGGGCTCGCACTGATCGAGTTGAAGCGCGCCGACGAGG
>JBAUUA010000871.1:0-12545 GCA_049582465.1 Bradyrhizobium sp.
TGGGACACCGAGCGGGTCGGCCTGATTGGTTTGCCGTTCCCCGGTGTCGAACTGAAGATGGTACCGGTCGGCTCGAAATATGAATTGCGGCTGCGCGGCGTCAACGTCACGCCCGGCTATTTCGGCAGGCCGGATCTCACCAAGGCCGCGTTCGACGAGGAAGGCTTTTACTGCATCGGCGACGCCGGCGTGTTCGTCGACCCCAATGATCCCGTGCAGGGCCTCATCTTCGCCGGCCGCGTGGTCGAGGATTTCAAACTCACCACCGGCACTTTCGTCCATGTTGGCTCGTTGCGCACCGATGCCATCGCTGCCGCGACGCCGGTGGTGCAGGACGCGCTGGTGGCGGGGCAGGACCGGCCCTTCGTTGGCCTCCTGGCCTGGCCCAATCTGCACGCCTGCCGCCAGATCGTCGGCAACGCGGATGCGAGCTACGAGGAGGTGGTCAGGCATCCCGAGGTGCTGGCGTGCCTGAGGCGCGGGCTCGAGGCGCACAACAGATCATGCGAAGGCGCCAGCAGCATGCGGGTCGCGCGCGCCATGCTGATGGTCGAGCCGGCCTCGATCGACGGCAATGAACTCACCGACAAGGGCTACATCAATCAGCGCGCCGGCCTCGAACGCCGCGCGGCGCTGGTGGAGAAGCTCTACGCCGAACAGCCCGGCGAAGACGTAATCGTGCTGCAATGAGTGCTCTTGCCAAACTCACTCCTGTCGTCCCCGCGAAAGCGGGGACCCATACGCTGGGAACTATCGATGGTAGGCTGGAGCTAGTTCCGGGTGAATCTCAAACACCGGTGGTTATGGGTCCCTGCTTTCGCAGGGACGACGCAATAAAGATGTCTCACACAATAGAGTAGCGCCATGAATTTCGATTTCTCCGACGAACAGAAGCAGATGCGCGACGAGGCGAGGAAATTTCTCGCCGAAAAATGCCCGCCGAAGGCGGTACGCACGGTGCTGGACGGCAACGCGCCTTACGACAAGGAATTGTGGAAGGGCCTCGCCGAGATGGGTTTTCTCGGCGTCGCGATTCCGGAAGCATTCGGTGGCGCCGGCGCGGGCCATCTCGAGCTCTGCGTGATTGCGGAAGAAATGGGCCGCGCGCTGGCGCCGGTGCCGTTCTCGTCCACGGTCTATTTGGCCGCCGAGGCGATCCTGTTGGCGGGTAGCGAAGCGCAGAAGCAAAAATGGTTGCCGAAGATCGCCTCGGGCGAATCCATCGGCACGCTGGCGCTGTTCGAAGGCAAGGGCAATCCGTCACCGGCCGCGATCAAGCTCACCGCGTCCGGCAACAGCCTCAACGGCGTCAAGAAGCCAGTGCCGGATGGCGCCATCGCCGACTTTGCCATCGTTGCCGCCCGCACCGGTTCGACCGGGCGCGATAGCGACATCTCGCTGTTTCTGGTGGACATGAAGGCCGGCGGCGTCAAGGCCAAGGCATTGACCAATGTCGATCCGTCGCGCGGGCAGGCCGAGCTCACCTTTGAGAACACCAGGGCCGAACCGCTCGGGCGCGCCGGCGAAGGCTGGGGCGTGATCTCGCAGGTGCTCGACCGCGCCGCGGTGCTGATGGCATTCGAGCAGGTCGGCGGCGCCGACCGCGCGCTGGAAATGGGCCGCGACTATGCGCTCGACCGCATCGCCTTCGGTCGGCCGATCGGCTCGTTCCAGGCGGTCAAGCACATGCTGGCCGACATGTACGTCTCGGCAACGCTGGCACGCTCGAATTGCTATTACGGCGCCTGGGCGCTCTCGACCAACGCCTCGGAACTGCCGGAAGCGGCCGCCGCCGCGCGCATCAGCGCGACGCAGGCGTTCCAGCATTGCGCCAAGAACAACATCCAGGTCCATGGCGGCATGGGCTTCACCTGGGAGTTCGATTGCCACCTGTATTACCGGCGCTCGAATGCCATGGCGCTGTCGCTCGGCTCGCTGTCTTATTGGGAAGACGCGCTGATCGATCGCATGCGCAAGCGGAATGCAGCCTGAAAAACAAAAGGTGTCGTCCCCGCGAAAGCGGGGACCCATACTCCGGGGAGTCTCGATTGAAAAATGTGGCCAACCCCGGCGTGACATTGGGCAGCGGTGGTTATGGGTCCCCGCTTTCGCGGGGACGACGACGGAATTTGAAGGACCAGCCAAATGAATTTCGATGACACCCCGCAGGAAGCCGCGTTCCGCGCCGAGGCAAAAGCCTGGATCGCCGCCAATGCGCCGAAGCAATACGAAGAGGAACTGCGCAAATCCTCGCTCGGCCGCACCCAGCTCAAGGGCGCCAACATCCTTGAAGTGGCAAAAGCCTGGCAACGGAAGAAAGCCGATGCCGGCTGGGCCTGCCTGCACTGGCCGAAGGAATATGGCGGCCGGGGTGCCACGCCGATCGAGCGCGTGATCTGGCAGCAGGAAGAGGGCCCGTTCGGCAAGCTTTCCGGCGTGTTCATCATCGGCCACGGCATGTGCGGGCCGACCATGATGGCGTTCGCCAATGAAGAGCATAAGCGGCGCTACCTGCCGCCGCTAGCCTCCGGCGAAAACGTCTGGTGCCAGCTGTTTTCCGAACCGGCCGGCGGCTCCGATGTCGCGGGGCTGCGGACGCGCGCGGAAAAAAAGGGCGACGACTGGATCATCAACGGCCAGAAGATATGGACCTCCGGCGCGCATTACTCCGATTACGGCATCCTGCTGACGCGCACCGATCCGAACGTCGCCAAGCACAAGGGCCTGACCATGTTCTTCCTGGACATGAAGAGCAGGGGCGTCGAGGTCAAGCCGATCAAGCAGGCCAGCGGCCAATCCGATTTCAACGAGGTGTTCTTCACCGATGTGAAGATTCCGGATTCGCAGCGGCTCGGCGCCGTCAATGACGGCTGGAACGTGTCGCTGACCACGCTGATGAACGAGCGCATGTCGATCGGCGCCGGCGTCTCCACCGGTTTTCCGGAACTGTTCGAGTTCTGCAGCAACCTGATGCTGGAAGAGGGGCTCGCGATCGACGACCGTAATGTGCGCTCCAAGCTCGCCAACTGGGCGGTGAAGGCCAGCGGCCTCAAATACACCAGCATGCGCGCGATCTCGGCGCTGTCGAAGGGCGAGCGCCCGGGCCCGGAGAATTCGATCGGGAAACTGGTCGCGGGCTCGATGGTGCAGGACGTCGCGATGTACGCGCTCGACCTGCAGGGCGCCGCGGGCGTGCTGAGCGGGCCCGAGGACGCCGAGGTCGCCGGCAAATTCCAGGCGATGCTGTTACGCGCGCCCGGCACCCGGGTCGAAGGCGGCACCGACGAGATCATGCGCAACATCATCGCCGAGCGAGTGCTGGGGCTGCCCGGCGACATCCGCGTCGACAAGGACGTGCCGTTCAACAAGATACCGACCAAGGGAAGATCCTAGGTCGTCATTCCGGGGGGCGCGCGAACCCGGAATCCAGAGGTTATGGATCGAGATTCCGGGTTCGCGCTCCGCGCGCCCCGGAATGACCGAAGAAAGGAGCCGCCATGAATTTCGATGACACCCCGCAGGAGGCCGCGTTCCGCGCCGAGGCCCGCAAATGGATCGACGCCAACGCGCCCAGGGAATTCGAGGAAGAGCTCTCCAAATCCTCGCTCGGCCGCATCAAGCTGAAGAAGCACGACATCGTCGAGGTCGCAAAAGCCTGGCAGAAGAAGAAGGCCGAAGGCGGCTGGGTCTGCCTGCACTGGCCGAAGGAATATGGCGGCCGCGGCGCAACCCCGGTCGAGCGCGTGATCTGGCAGCAGGAAGAGGGCGTCTACTTCAAGCTGACGAGCCCGTTCCAGATCGGCGAGGGCATGTGCGGGCCGACTGTTATGGCTTATGGCAGCGAGGCCGACAAGCGGCGGTACCTGCCGAAGATCGCCTCGGGAGAGGAGATCTGGTGCCAGCTGTTCTCGGAGCCCGCCGGCGGTTCCGACGTCGCGGGCCTGCGCACCCGGGCGGAGAAAAAGGGCGACGACTGGATCATCAACGGCCAGAAGATCTGGACCTCGGGCGCGCATTATTCGGACTACGGCATCCTGATCACCCGCACCGATCCCAATGTGCCCAAGCACAAGGGGCTGACGATGTTCTGGATCGACATGAAGAGCCCGGGCGTGTCGGTCAAGCCGATCAAGCAGGCCAACGGCATGCAGGAATTCAACGAGGTGTTCTTCACGGATCTGCGCGTGCCGGATTCGCAGCGGCTGGGCGCCGTCGGCGACGGCTGGAACGTCTCGCTGACCACGCTGATGAACGAGCGGCTGACGATCGGCGCGCGGCTTGCGACCGGTTTTCCCGAACTGTTCGAGTTCTGCAGCAATCTGATGACCGAGGACGGGCTTGCGATCGACGATCGCGCCACCCGCTCGAAACTCGCCAACTGGGCGGTGAAGAACTCCGGCCTGAAATACACCAGCTACCGCGCCGTCTCCGCGCTTTCGAAAGGCGAACGCCCGGGGCCGGAGAACTCGATCGGCAAGCTGGTCGCCGGCACCATGCTGCAGGACATCGCGATGTATGCGATGGACCTGCAGGGCGCGGCCGGCATGCTGAACGATCCCGAGACCGCCGAGGCAGCCGGCCAGTTCCAGGCCATGATGATGTCGTCGCCGTCGACGCGCATCGCCGGCGGCACCGACGAAATCCTGCGCAACATCATCGCCGAGCGCGTGCTGGGGCTGCCCGGCGACATCCGCGTCGACAAGGACGTGCCGTTCAACAAGATCCCGACCAAGGGAAGATAAATCCCGCTTGTAGGGTGGGCATCGCGCAAGCGTTGCCCACCGCGCTTCGTAATTTAATGGTGGGCTCGCTTCGCTTAGCCCACCCTACGGACTGCTCCAACAAAGGCTATGTATGATGGACTTGAAGACCGACGCCGCGCCGATCGACATTCTCGAAGACCTGCTGGCACAGAGATTCTCCTGCCGTGCCTTCAAGCCCGATCCGGTGCCGCGCGCGGCCATCGAGCGGATCTTGACGGCGGCGCAGAAGACCGCGTCATGGTGCAACAGCCAGCCCTGGCGGCTGGAGATCACGTCGGGCGCGGCGACGAAGAAGTTCCGCGATCTGATGTACGGCACCGCTTCCAGTGGTCAGCCGAACACCGGCGATTTTCCGTTTCCGCGCGAATATCGCGGCGTCTACCTGGAGCGGCGGCGCGAGAGCGGATTTCAGCTCTACAACTCGCTCGGTATCCCGCGCGGCGACAAGATGGGCTACGCCAAACAGGCGCTGGAGAATTTCAAGTTCTTCGGTGCCCCGCATGTCGCGATCGTGCACACCGACGAAGCGCTCGGCGTCTACGGCGCGATCGATTGCGGCGGCTATGTCACGAGCTTCATGCTGGCGGCGCAGGCGCTCGGGATCGCCACCATCCCGCAGGCCGCGCTGGCGTTTCATTCCGAGGTGGTGCGCCAGCATTTCGGGCTGGGCGACGACCGCCGCGTGGTGTGCGGCATCTCCTTCGGATATCCCGACCGCGGGCACAAGGCGAATAGCTACCGCACCACACGTGCCAGCATCGCCGACACCGTCACCTTCGTCGACGAATAAGCAAGAAAACCCCGACCGCCTTTTCCTCCCTTCTCCCACAAGGGGAGAAGGGAAGGAGCGCCGTCGCGAATTCTAGAATTTCGGCGGCCGCTTCTCGGCAAACGCCTTGATGCCTTCCTTGATCTCGGGTCCGCGCATGCTGTCGCGGTGGCGGCGGTCGGCGGCTTCTTCGTCGAGCTCGCCGCGGGCGAATTCATTGATGGCGCGCTTCATGCCGCGCATCGCGGCCGGCGCGTTGCCGGCAAGCACCGCCGCCAGGCGGTCGACCTCCTCATCGAGCGCTTCCGGCGGCGCCATCGCGGTGAGATAACCGATCCGCAGCATCTCCGCGGCGCCGATCTTCTCGGCGGTGAGGAATAATCGCTTGGCGTTGTCGACGCCGAGCCGCGATACGTAGCGCCTGATGCCGCTCTTGTAATAATGCAGGCCCAGCCGCGCGGCCGGCATGAACATCTCGGCGGTGTCGACGCCGATGCGGAAATCGCAGGCCAGCGCCAGATCGGTGGAGCCGCCATAGACGCCGCCGTTGAGTCGGCAGATCGTCGGCACCGCGAGATCCTCCAGCCGGTTGACGACGACCTCGAAGGCGGATCCCGCGGTCTGCTCCTGCGCGTTGGCAGCGCGTTCGGCGATCGAGCCGAGATCGTATCCGGCAGAGAAGGCGCGCCCGGTGCCGGTCAGCACCATGACCCGGATCGCGGCATCGGCCTCGATCCGGTCGAACAGTTTCAGCAGCATATCGAGGTCGTCGGGCTGCAGCCGGTTCAAATGCTTCGGCCGATTGAGGCGGATGGTGGCGCGGGCTCCGTCGATATCGAGCAGCGGCGTGCTCGCCGGCTCAGTGGCAACGGCGGAATGGTCCTGCATCATTTGTTCTCCAGCGCGCGCCGCGTGGCTTCGGCATCGATGGTTTCGGCGAGATCCGGATGCCGCGCCATCAGCAGGCGGAAATCGACGAGGTCGAGCACCAACAGCCGCGACACCCGCGTGGTGGTGATGTTGGCGGAACGCGAATTGTTGCCCAGCAGCGCCATCTCGCCGAAGAAGGCGCCTTCGCCGAGCCGCACCTTCTTGCCCGGCAGATCCACCTCGACCTCGCCGGAGGCGATGAAATACATGCAGTCGCCGGCCTGGCCCTTGCGGATGATCATGGTGCGCGCGGGCAGGTCCATGGTGCGCAGCATATGCGTCACGTCGGCGATCGCTGCCGGTCCGAGCGCGGCGAAGAACGGCACCTTGCTGACGGATTCCCAGGTCTTCAGGAAATTGTCGCGGCGGGTCTCGGCGGCAAAGCCGGTGGCGAGAATACCGGTCCAAAGGCCGAACACGCCGAGCCCGCAGATCATCACGAACGCCGCGACTACGCGGCCGAGCAGCGTGATCGGGACCACGTCGCCATATCCCACGGTGGTCAGGGTGACGACAGCCCACCACAACGCCGCCGGCACGCTGCCGAAGGTGGCCGCCTGGACGTCGTGTTCCAGGTAATATTCCGCCACCGAGGCGAGCGACAGCACCATCAGGAAGATCACCAGCACGCTCAAGAGCGGCCCGGATTCCACCACCAGCACCCGGCGCAATTGCCGCAGTCCGGGCACTCCCGGAACCACCTTGAGCACCCACAATGCGCCCAGCAGCCATGCCGTTTTGGGCTCGGTGCCAAGCACGAGCGCGAGTGGGATGGCTAGCGCCGCAACGGCATCCACCAGCCCGCGTCCCGACAGCGCGTAAGCCCATCCGTGCTCCGACATGAAGGCATGGCGAAGGCGGATCACCCACTCGAAGATGAAGAAGACCAGGCACGCCCATAGTGTCGCATCGACCCAAACGTGAGCTGCCTCATAGGCGGGGCCGACCGTCAGCATCAACATCATGACGAAGCCGATGGCGATCGCCACATAGGCCGCCTTGGTCATGTTGCGGCCGGCGGTGGCGGCCGCGAACTGCGCCAGAGCGGGGAGGAAAAGCGGCTTGGACATCGGAAGGCGGCGGCCTGTTGTTGGAAGAAATCTTAACGGTCATGCCTTGGGCGTGACCTGCCCCAAGGTGCCCAAGCGAGGGGAGATCGTCAACGAGATGCGGAAAACAGCGTTATCGCCGGCGGCCGGTTGCGAGCCATGGGCTGGGCGGGCCCCGGGAATTTTTTGGCCGGGATTAGATAGAATACCCGACAAAACGTTGGTTTTTCCCCGTATATCAAGTGCCTTCGCGGGCATTATGATGCCGGGAACGCGCTGCAGCACGGCCCTGCGAAACCATTCACCCTGGAAAATTGGTTAGCCCTCAATGGATACCTCACATCTCGCAGAGCACGCCGGCACGGCCGGGCAACTGTTCGCGTCCGTTTTCGTTGTTGCGACGATCTCGATGCGGACCATGATCCCGTTGCGGGTGTTCGCCATCCTCACCAACATCGTGCTGATCTCGACCGCGATACCGAGCCATAATTATCTGGTGATCGTGGTGCAGTCGGTAGTGCTGGTGCTCAATTCGTACCGGCTGCACCAGATGCTGCAGCTGATCCGCGACGTGAAGAAATCCGTCAACAGCGACCTGTCGATGGAGTGGCTGAAGCCGTTCATGACCGAGCGCAAATGCAGCGCCGGCGAGATGCTGTTCTACAAGGACGAGAAGGCCGAGGACATGCTCTACATCGTCAGCGGCCGGTTCAGGCTGGTCGAATCCGGCATCGAATTGCCGGTCGGGGCCATTGTCGGCGAGCTCGGCATGCTGTCGCCCTCGAAGGTGCGGACACAATCGCTGGAATGCATCGAGGCCGGCATGATCCTGAGCGTCAGCTATATCAAGGTCGAGGAGCTTTACGTGCAGAATCCCGCTTTCGGATTTTACTTCCTGCGGCTGGCCAGTGCGCGTCTGTTCGAGAACATCGGAAAGCTCGAAGACCGGCTGGCGCAGCAGGCGGCACCGAAGCCGGCCTGACAGAATCGGGAAAGCCAGAGGTGGCCAGCGTCCTTTCCTCGCTCCGTTATCTGCTCGCCGATGTCATCGGCGACGACGACGCCGCGTCGCCATTTCTGCCGGAGGGATTGCCGGACAGCGCGGTCGCCGATGTCAGCGACGGCATTCACCTGTTGACCGACTATCAGGGCCCGAGCTACGCCCAGCTTTACGTCGATCGCGTGCGGCGCTTCATCGGCAGAAAAGGCGTCGACGAGGCGATGCTCGGCGAGATCGCCCGGCTGCTGGCGCAGCGCATGAGCTATCAGGATCCGATCCGGATCGCGCAGCTGAAGCTCAATGAGCTGGAAGCGGCCCCCGGCGATCCGCCGCGTGCCCCCGCCGACATGATCGGGAAATTCCGGCTCGACGAACTGATCGGCGCGCTTCCCGCGGCGGTCGCCGAACCCGTGCTCGATACGCTGGAATGGCTGGGATGGACCCATATGCCGGTCTCGATCCGCTTCAGCGCCAGGAGCCGATGGGGCATTCGCCGGCTGAAGATCGAGGCGTCCTTGCGCCGCTGGCGGCTGTTCTCGGTGCGCTACGTCAAGGAGCGCGCCTGGGTCGAACGCTGGCTGCACATGATCGGCCGCAGCCTCGACAAGCAGCCCGGCGCGGCCTCCGCCATGGTGCAAACCGCGACCATGATCGACGGCTTCGGCGCCCGCTATCGCCACGGCCTCGCCGACTGGCATGCGATCATCGATGGTCTCGCGAAACCGACCTTCGACGGCGTGCTGCCGTTGGCCGATCTTGCCGGTGCCGTGGCCGAGGCGCGTGCCGCCGCCGTGCTCGATCCGCGGCAGGTCGCGCTCAAGCGCACCATCGCCGAGATCCGGGCGCGGGCGCTAAGCGCCGGCACCAATGTCGCCGCGGAGTGATCTCGTCCTTGTCCCGAGCCGCTGCCTCGGCAAGCCACTCATCGTCAGCGGCAGACTTGCTGCCATTGGCAGTTGCCGGATGCGTCGCAAACGCGTGCCTGACGGCATTGCGAGGCGCCGAGGGGAGCGAGAGGCGGCGGCTTGATCGGCGCCATCGATGGGGATGTGATCGGACAAATCGTTGGCGGGCATATTGGCGGCATATCTATCGAACTTTGGCAAAGCGGCTGCATTTGCCCATCGACGCACTGGCAAACGCACTCCGCGTTCGCGTGGGCCACGGATACAAGCAACGCAGCCGCGGCAAGCATCATCTTCATTTTGATCTTCACGCGCTTTGCGCCGTCTTGACCACCACGACATTGTCATCGTGGCCGGCGTGCCGCTTCAGATGATCGCGGCGCATGCCGATCTCGTCGCGGACGAATTCATAGCCGAGCTTGAAGGTTTCCAGCCCGTCGGTCGAGATCGAGCCGTCGCGCAAGCCGATTACCGCGCCGCGAAGGATTGCTTCCAGTTCGTCCTGCAGCGCATCCAGCGCGTCCAGCGAATCGGCATGTTCGATCCGCTCGCCGTCGAGGATGGCGGTCGCGAGTTCACTGGCTTTTTCCGGCGCGACGCGGGTGACCTTGGTGTAGAGCGCGGCGAAGATCGAGCCGATGATGCTCAGCGCGCCGGCGCCGAGATACATCGCGTCGCTGTAGCGGTCCATGAACGATTTGGTGTCGTCGTTGATTTGGTGTCGTCGTTGATGTAATCGGCGGCGCCCTGGTGGGCGATGATGACGGCGTCCTTGTCGGTATCGGCCGGTTCGATCCGGGAGGCAAAACCGTCGTCCAGCGCCAGTTCGGCCTTGTTTTCGTAGATCGCGCGCGCGAGGTCGCCGGCGGTCGTGGTCGACATCCGGGATTGCGCGACCAACAGCCATTGCAGCCCGACGGTATCGATATCGTCATCGGGAATGGCGGGAGAGGAGGACAGCATGCCCGTCGCCAGCGTTTCTTCCGAAATGCCGGGGTTGCGCCGCGCCAGCGCCTTGGCCTCGTCGATCGCGTTGATGGTGAAGCCGCCGCGCTTGGCGTCGCGCTCGTAGCGCTTGTCCTTCACCAGCGTCGAGGCGTGCGCGATGGCGATGACCGCGCCGTATCCGGAGGCGAACAACTTGTCGAGCGTCGCATTCGGCGGCGCCGGCTGCACTTTCGAAGCCGCGTCGGAGCCGTCGGCGATTTCTAGCGCATTGCGGACGAAGGCGGTGCTCTTGTCGCCGTCGGCCAGCACCGCGATCTTCTTTTTCCTGAGTTCGGCGAGCGATTTGATCTTCTTGCTGCCGGGGCTGATCAGCAGCACCAGATCGTGCTCCAGGATGGCGAGCGCGCGGGCGCGCGGCGGGACCTTGCCGTCGGTGCGCAGCACCGCGAGATCCGCCTGCCTGCGATCGAACGCGGTGAGCGCCTTGGCGCTGTCGCCGTTGGTTACGATCTTGATGCGCAGCCGCGAGTTGTTGTTCTTGAGCACCGCGGCCAGCCTGGCGGCAAAACGCGCCTCCAGGCTGTTGCCGTCGCCGACGGCGAATACCAGCGTCTCGGAATTCCGCAGCCAAGTGCGGCCGCCCCACGCGACGACCAACACCGTCAGGATCAGTGTCAGGGCGGCGAACAGCAGCACCTGCCGGCGGTTGGTCCTGACAACCTGCGAGCGTGGTTTTCCCGCATTCGGCGTTGGGACTTCAGCACTCATGGTCCATATCCGCGACCCGCAAGGATAATTTCCCTGCCGCGCCGCCAAACCTTCGACGCGGTCCTAAATATCTAAAAAAGAACAACAATTTTCCTGTTTGCGATGATATCCGCCCCGGGGCGGATTGCAAACCGGCCGCTCCGGTAACCCTACCCGCCGGCGTGGCATCGATCGGGGGGCATATCGCCGTAAGGTCACACTTGGCGTTTTTCGAGTTCCCTACGGTGCATTCCGCGCCGGGAGATGTCATAAAAGGCGATACCGGTCGAATTGTCCGGACTTAAGAAGAAGTTGCGCTGCGCCTCCGATTCGGTCCGTGCCTATTAGAAGTCAGTCCTAGTGAGGGCGTCAGCCTTGTCGTTCCCCCCCATGTCGTCGTCGATCCCGGTAGGCGCGCTGATCGGATGGATGCTACTGCTTACCGTCAAGCACGTCATCGCCGATTTCGTCCTGCAGACGTCCTGGATGGCGATCGGCAAGGACCAGAAGCACGGCTGGGCCCTGCCGCTGCTGGCCCATTGTCTCGTTCACCTTGCGGTTGCAATGGTGCTGATCCTGATCATCGCGCCGCGGTTCTGGTTCGTCGCCTTGATCGATTTCGCCATCCACATCACGGTAGACCGCGCCAAGGGATTTTGCGCCGCCAATTTCGGCGTGACGCAGGAGAACAAGCACCCGTGGTTCTGGACGCTGATCGGCGTCGACCAGGCGCTGCACCATCTTACCGACTTCGGGCTTTCGATTTTCATGGCGGCGAACGGCTGAGGCGGCCGGCCCGCGCGAATTCCGCGTTGATCGATCGGGCACAAGCACAGGGCGAGCACGCGCCACTTGATGGGCCGCGCTGTCTGATTCGGCTCGCTCGCTCAAGGACCCCGGGTGATTACTGGGGCCCTTGGTTAACCCTTCGTTAGAGGGTTGCACTGCATCTTCCGGATCGGGAGATTTGCAAATGTTTTCAAGCCGCGACGCCTTCGAGAACGACTTCTGCCCGGTTCGGGACGAGTTGCTCGGCGAAATGTACCGCGCCAGCGAACATGGCCTGCCGCGGCTGGTGGAAAGCGTATCCCCCGAGGTTCGGGCCATGCTGGCGCTGTTCTGCTACCGCCGAAGCCATCTGCACTCGCTCGCGCTCTCGATCGCGGCGAGCTGCAGCGAGCGCGACCTGATGCAGTTCGGCGGCCGCGTCGGCTCGACGCTCTACGCGCTGTCCCGCGAACCCGCCGCGCGTTCCGCGCCGTCGGGCTACGGCAACCGCAAGCCGATCACGCTCTCGACCAAGCCGCTCTCCAGCTTCGCGCCGATCGAAGACGAAGCCGACGAAGATTTCACGCACGCGGTGACGGCGTAATTTCCACAGCTGTCGTCCCTGCGAACGCAGGGACCCATAACCAACAAATTCAGTTGTTTTGG